>JAJQFY010000197.1:34647-45738 GCA_021200935.1 Oscillospiraceae bacterium | reverse complement strand
GGGGCGGGTATTTTTATAAAACCAAACCCACAAAACCACTTTTATTGGGGTCGGATCATAGCACCACAGGCCGCCCACGGCCCCGGCGATCAGGTCGGCGGCCAGGCTGCCGGGGTCGTCCAGGGCTACGGTCATGCCGATGTGCATTTCCGGCCCCACCACAAGGCACTCCAGCCCCAGCAGCCGCCTGACGGCGGCCTTGACGGCGTTTGTCACCTGTGGGACTACAGAGGAGATAATGGCCCCCTGAAACCGGCTGGGGTCAATGCCCTCCAGGGCAAAGGTCTGCCGCAGACGGAGAGCGTAGTCGTGGGCCAGACCGCCTCGGTCTGTCACCAGGCGGGCAATGTTTAGGATTTTGCCGTCTTCAATGCGGCCCAGGACGATGTTTGTATTTCCAATATCAACTGCCAGCAGCTCGCCCATGGTCAGACCCTCTTTCCCGCGTGGATAATGCGGACGATGCCGGAGGACAGGGCTATGTTCACCGCCAGCTCTACCAGGAAATTCACCCCGGTCAGGGACACAATGATATAATATATCACCGCCTGGCCTCCAGCCCACTCCGCCAGAGTGCTGAAAAAGAACGCCGCCATGCCGAGAATGAAAACGCCTGTGTTCACCACCGGCGTGACGATGCCCGCCGCCACCACGACGGCTTTTTCATGCCTTGGAGCGATGGCCCGATAGACCAGACCCCCGGCCCAGCCGGACAGTGCGCCCTTCCCAACGCATATCAGGATGCAGGCCAGGGGGTGGATCCCCAGCAGATAGAGGACGGTTCCTCCATCCCAGCCAAAAACGCCGGTCAGAAGCACCAGCACTCCGAACACGGTTCCCAGATAGGCCCCCGCGCCGCTGCCGTACATGGCTGCGCCGATGACAATGGGAGCCAGGGCCATGGTGATGGAAAACGGCCCAAAGCGAATAAACGTGCAGAGAATGGTCAGCGTCACAATAATCGCGGTGAACAGTGCCAATCCTGTCATGCGGCGGATTTTGCCGCTTCTTGCCTTTGTGTACATACATAAACCTCCTGCTGCCGCTCCGCCCTCCGCGGATGCAGCGCTTTTTTTGCCCGGTGTCCGGGTGTTACAACACTATATTACAGGCCGTGTTTCCCCGCAAGCATATTTGGGTAAAATATCTGTAAAGTCTACACAGGATATTTTCCCAAATTTTACAGTTCACGGATAATAAATTTTACACATAAAAGGGTATAGTGTCAGTATTATTTAAAATATCAAGGAGAAACAAATGAATCGCTGCGGCATTGTGGATATAGGCTCCAACACCATCCGGCTTTCCGTCTACGGCTATGGAGAGGGAAAGACCAGGCGGCTGCTGGACAAAAAGGAGACTGCCGGCCTCGCCGGGTGCATAGAAAACGGGAAATTATCCCAGGAGGGGATAAAAACCGCCTGCCGGGTGCTGAAGGCCAGACAGCGGCTGATGGAGAATCTGGAGATAAAGGAGCTGTACGCCTTCGCCACCGCGCCGCTGCGGAATATCTCCAACACCGCCCAGGCCCTGGAGGAGATTGAGGACGCCACCGGCCTGTCCGTTGACGTGCTTTCCGGGGAAGAGGAGGCCCGCCTGTCCTTTCAGGGGGCGCTGCAGGGCATGAGCCTGCGGGACGGGCTGCTGGTAGACCTGGGCGGAGGCTCTACGGAGCTTGTCAGGTTCCGGGATGGGGCCTATCAGTCCTCCTTCAGCGTACCCACCGGCTCGCTGGCCCTGTTCAGCCGCCATGTCAGCGGCCTGCTGCCGAGCAAGGCGGAGCGCCGCGCCATTCGGGATGAGATAACAGACCGGCTCAAGGCCCAGAACAGCAGCCCCCTCCCGGCGGCGGATATGTGCGGCGTGGGCGGTACCATACGGGCAGCCTGCAAGATTGCGAACCGCTACTATGACCGCCCGGATAGCTGCCACAGCCTGACGGCACAGGAGCTGGAGGAGATATTCGACGAGCTGAAAAGGCCGGGGCGGAGCAGCCTGCAGCTTATGCTTTCCGCTGCCCCCGACCGCCTGCACACCATTCTACCCGGCCTGATTGTGCTGCGAACCGTTGTGCGGCGCTACGGCTGCCAGCGCATACAGGTCAGCCGCTGCGGTGTGCGGGAAGGGTATCTCTTGGAAAAGGTGCTGCACAGGGAGGAGAAGCAATGAACACAGAGGTCGATACACGGTATACCCAAAACCGGGAGCTTTCCTGGCTTCGCGTTAACCGGCGGGCGCTGGAGGAGGCCAGAGACGCCGCCGTTCCCCTGATGGAGCGGATGAAGTTTGTGGAGATATTCACCAACAACCTGGACGAATTTTTTATGGTGCGTGTGGGGTCTCTCACCGACATGACGCTTTTAAAGCAAACCCATGTGGACAACAAGAGCGGAGACACCCCCTCCCAACAGCTTGAGGCCATCTTCCGGGCCTGTCCGCCCCTGTACCACCAGCGGGACAAGGTGTTCTCCCAGCTAGAGAGCCAGCTTCGCACCTGCAACATATGCCGCATGGACGTGAACGCCCTGGAGGGCAAGGCCCGCAAACAGGTGGAACGGTGGTTCCGGGAGGACATTCTGCCCCTTCTGTCCCCGCAGGTCATTGATATGCACCACCCCTTTCCCCATCTGCCGAACAAGAGCCTGAACATCGCCCTGGCCCTCAAGGTGGACGGGCAGGACAGCTTTGGCATCATCCCGGTGCCGCAGGATTTGCCCCCCTTCCTGCGGCTGGAGGGAACGGGCATTCGCTATGTGCTGCTGGAGGACGTGCTGCTGGCGTATGCCGGGCAGGTGTTCCAGGCCGTCGAGGTAACGCAGAAGGCGGTTATCTCCGTCACCCGCAACGCGGACATCGCCCCGGAGGACGAGGCATACGACGTGGAGGAGGACTACCGCCAGCTTATGAAAAAGGTGGTCAAAAAGCGCACCCGCCTGGCCCCTATCCGCCTGGAAATACAGGGCGCCGCCAGTCCTGATCTGGCGGAATTTCTCTGCCAGAAGCTGAATCTGTCCTCCGCCCAGGTGTTTTATTCCAAAGCGCCCTTAAAGCTGGGCTATGTGTACAGCATTATCGACCTGCTGCCCCCGGAGAGCGCCGCCGCCCTCTGCGAGCCGCCCTACACCCCCAGATGGCCCGCGTCCCTGCGGCAGAACGAACGGCTCATTCCCCAGATCCTCAAGCGGGACGTACTGCTGTTTTACCCCTATGACAGTATGGAGCCGTTTTTGCAGCTTGTCCGGGAGGCGGCGGGAGACCCATGCGTCCGCTCTATCAAAATCACCATCTACCGCCTGGCTCCCAAGACCAAGCTGGTGGAATACCTCTGCGCGGCGGCGGAGGACGGCAAGGACGTGACGGTGGTCATGGAGCTGCGGGCCAGGTTCGACGAGCAGAACAACATCCAGTGGGCCGAGCGGATGGAGGAGGCGGGCTGCACTGTTTTATACGGCTCCGAGGGCATCAAGGTTCACTCTAAAATCTGCCAAATAACCCGCCGGGAGTGGGGGCAGCTCCAATACATCACCCAGGTAGGCACCGGCAACTACAACGAAAAGACCGCCAAGCTGTACACGGATCTGTCCCTCATCACCGCCGACCCTGTCGTTGGCGCGGACGGAGCCGCCCTGTTTCAGAATATCGCCACAGTGAATTTAAAGGGCCGCTACCAGAAGCTGCTGGCCTCGCCCTTCCAGCTTCGGGATCGGGTCATGGCCCTGATAGGCGGGGAGATAGCCAAGGGCAGCGAGGGGTATATCTTCTTAAAGCTCAATTCGCTGACAGACCGCAAGCTCATTGACAAGCTGGCCGCCGCGTCCCAGGCCGGGGTGAAGGTCGTTATGAACATACGGGGCATATGCTGTCTTCGTCCCGGTGTGCCGGGACTGACGGAGAACATCACCGTGTTTTCTATCGTGGGCCGGTATCTGGAACACAGCCGCATCTACTGCTTCGGCTGGGACAGGGCCACTGCCGCCCTGTACATTTCCTCGGCGGATTTTATGACCCGGAACACGGAGCGGCGGGTGGAAATCGCCTGCCCGGTGGAGGATGAGGCCACACGGCGGAAGCTGTTCACCATCATGGATGAGCTGATGGCCGACAACGAGAAGGCCCGCGTTATGGACAGCGCCGGTGAATATCACCACGTCAAGACCAGCCAGCCACCCCGCCGCTGCCAGCTTCGCTTTATGCAGAATCCCTTAGATGTTCCGCCGCCGGAGGAACCCCGCCGCCAGCGCCGGAAACAGCGCCTTCTGCGTTGGCTTGTCAGCCTTGTGGGCGGGAGAAAAGGGAAGAATCTGGAGAAATAAATCCGCTTGCGGTCACATAGAAAAGCAATCTTCAGCGTTGACAAAGAGAACCTGGACGGATATACTAATATCGCCCCAGTATTTTGCTGGGGTGATAGGTGGTATTTACCAAATTTTGTGTTTTAGGAGAATGCAATATGAGCCAGGAATGTGAATGCAACGAGAGCTGCGAGGGCTGCACGGTGGAGTGTGACCAGCGGCAGCCGGACCCGGCTTCTTTTTTGGAGGAGCTAAACGGCAAATCCTATGTGGGCAAGGTCATCGCCGTAATGAGCGGCAAGGGCGGCGTGGGAAAATCCATGGTCACGTCCCTGCTGGCCCTGGCGGCGGCGAAAAGCGGCAAGCGCGTCGCCATTTTGGACGCGGATGTCACCGGCCCCTCTATCCCCATGGCCTTTGGTCTGCATGAGCGCCCCGTGGGGGACGAAGCCGGTATTGTGGCCCTGGAGAGCGCAGGCGGCATTAAGATTATGAGCATTAACCTTCTTCTGCAAAACGAGACTGACCCGGTGCTTTGGCGCGGGCCGATTCTGGCCGGAACCGTAAAGCAGTTCTGGACTGACGTGGTGTGGGGCGACGTGGACTATATGTTCGTGGATATGCCTCCCGGAACGGGGGATGTACCCCTGACGGTGTTCCAGTCCCTTCCTGTGGACGGGGCGGTGGTTGTCACAACACCCCAGGATTTGGTGTCTATGATTGTAGAGAAGGCCGTGAATATGGCGAAGATGATGAATGTGCCTGTGGTGGGCCTGGTGGAGAACATGAGCTGGTACGAATGCCCCTGCTGCGGCCAGAAGCTGCCCATTTTCGGAGAGAGCCATATCCAGGAGGACGCGGCCCGGTTCGGCGTCGAGAACGTGGCCTGCCTGCCGCTGAATCCAAGCCTGGCCGCCGCCTGCGACAAGGGCATGGTGGAAAGCGCGGATATATCCGCTCTGTGGGAGTTTGCCCAGAAGCTGTAATAAACAGGAGCCATACGCCCGGGAAGGAGCGCAAATGATACGCATATTGGTGGTAGAGGACGAGCGGCCCATATCCGATCTAATTCGGATGAGCCTGCAGCGGGCGGGGTATGAATGTACCTGCGTATACGACGGCCTTTCCGCTGCGGATCTATTGGAGCGGGAGCGCTTCGACCTGATTTTGCTGGACGTTATGCTCCCCGGCGTAGACGGCTTCGCGCTGATGGACTATATCCGCCCCATGGAAATGCCGGTCATATTCCTGACGGCGAAAAACGCTGTGAACGACCGGGTCAAGGGCCTGAAAATGGGGGCGGAGGACTATATTGTCAAGCCCTTTGAGGTGCTGGAGCTGCTGGCACGGGTGGAGGTGGTTCTGCGCCGCTACAACAAGATGGATGACATTTTGGAGATAGGCGGCCTGACCATTGACACCCGCTCCATGACCGTTCACCGGGACGGGCAGGAGATCGCCCTGACCAACAAGGAATACGAGCTGCTCCTGCTCTTTGCCCGGAACCCCAACACCGCCCTGTACCGGGAGACCATCTATGAGCGGGTGTGGGGCGGCGAATACGACAGCGGCAGCCGGACGGTGGACCTGCACGTCCAGCGCCTGCGCCGGAAGGTGGGCTGGGAGGACAGGCTGGTAGCCATACCAAAGGTTGGCTACCGCTTAGAGGCGTAATATGAAATTCCGGCTGCGGATGACGCTGTGTATTGTTATGCTGCTGGCGCTGACGTTCGGCGCGGGGGGCAGTATGCTGATTTCCGTTTCCTTCCGGCAGAGCCTGGAAAACCAGCGGGACACAGCCATAAAGAGCTATCGCATGATAGAAAACACCATGGTGCTGGCAAACAGTATTTCCCTGCAAAGCCAGCTTTCCGACCTGGGCGAAACCCTGCTTCAGTTGGACGCCCAAAGCGATACCCAGTGGAGCGCCCTGCGCCTTTCCAGCGATTCCGGGGTGCTGTATCACAGCGGCTCCCTGCCCTTTGAGACAGGCGCCGCTGCCGCCATGGAGGAGGGGCGGTGCTATGTCCGCCTGTACCGCCAGGGGAATGTCAGTCAGCTCCAGGTTTCCGGCACCCTGCAGGTGAATGGCGAGTACCTGTATCTGGACGCCGTCTATGACGTGTCCGACCTGTACGAGCTGCGGGACAGTCAGCTTGCCATCTATTACCGGCTGCTGCTGGCCGTGGTGCTGGTGGGCGCGGCAATGAGCTGGGCCATGGCTACCTACCTGACCCGGCCCCTGTATAAGCTGTCCCGCGTGACCCGGCAAATCGCCGGGGGAAATTATGCCAGCCGGGCAGACATCCATTCCGGGGACGAGTTTCAGCAGCTTGCAGAGGACTTCAACCACATGACCGACCAGGTGGAAGGCAATATTGCCCAGCTCCAGGACGCCATGCGCCGCCAGGAGGAGTTCATGGGCAGCTTCGCCCACGAGCTGAAAACGCCCATGACCTCGATCATCGGCTACGCCGACCTGCTTCGGAGCCAGAGTCTATCCCCGGAGGAACAGCAGCAGGCGGCTAACTATATCTTTTCCGAAGGGCGGCGGCTGGAGAGCCTGTCCTTTAAACTGCTGGATCTGCTGGTGCTGAAAAAGCGGGACTTCTCCCTGGCGGAGGGGTCGCCCGCGGCGGTGATAAAAGGACTTGTCCATATGCTGCGGCCCTCTATGGCCCAGCAGGACATAACGCTGCAATGCCGCTGCCAGGAGGGCCGGTGCCTTTTGGAGGCGGATCTGGTAAAATCCCTGGTCATCAATCTGATTGACAATGCCCGAAAGGCCATGGACGGGCCGGGGAACATTTATGTTCGGACGGAAATGACGGAGAATGGCTGCCGCATTCAGGTGATAGACAATGGCCGGGGTATGGCAGAGGCGGAGCTGTCCCGCATTACCGAGGCGTTTTACCGGGTGGATAAATCCCGCAGCCGCGCCCAGGGCGGCGTGGGCCTGGGGCTGGCGCTGTGCCAGGAGATTGCCGCGCTGCACGGGGGAACCATGTCCTTTCGCAGCGAGGAGGGGAAGGGTACCATTGTCACGGTGGAGTTGAACGGAGGCCGGGTATGAACGGAAAAACAGCCGCCTGGATATGCGGAGCGCTGCTGACGGTCAGTCTGAGCCTGCTCCTGCCCGGCCTGGTGCTGCGGGTGCAGGATGAACGGCTGGAATCCACGGTTCAGACGGTGGATGTAGAGACGGTAGACCTGAGCCTCTTGTCTGACCTGTCCGTGGAGGAGCTGTTATATCTCTCCCAGGCATATGAGTCCCGTGTGGCCCTGGAGCAGGGGCGGCAGCTAACGGCGTCCTCCGCCGTCATCACAGCGGAGGATGCGGTGGAGGGCATATACAACTGGATGCTTGGGGACGGTTCGGTTCTGTGGGACGAGGCGATTCAAGGGGCTGAGCCTGTTCCCTGGCTGTATGTGGGGCAGGATGGGCAAAGCGCGATCCTCTGGGAGGTCGTACTGGGCGGCTATTCCTCGAATCCTCTGGAGCTCCTCAACGGCTATGATGTGATGCGGCCTATGACCGTGACAGTGCTTGTGAGCGACCTTTCCGAGATCGTGGTGGGTCTGAATATCTATTGGTCGGACTATGATGGGGCAGTCACTGAGGCGCCGGAGAATTACGCAGTAGCTGCGGCCAGCGATGAACCCTATGAGGTCTATTATGCTCCAGAGGTGGCGTTTTATCTTGCGAATGCGATGGGGCTGGAGGAATACTATCTCCAAGAGGCTGAGACAAGCGCGTATGAGTCCAGCCTGTTAGTATATCTTACAGAGGACATGGCCGGGTATACCCAGTCCGGCGGCAGCTTCACCGTGCCGGTGTTTTTGACCTGGGTCAGCCTGCGGTTCAATTTATAATACTTTATAACAATTTAATAAAGATGTAAGGCTTTCCTTTTGACAAAATTTGCGTTGTTTTGAAACGAAATCCGCCCCCCAATGCGTCTAAATAGAGCGGGCGGCGAATTTATAGATTTGTTTGTGCTTTTTGCGGGAATCTTAAAGGAAATGATGCAGTTTTGATGCAGCTATGATGCTATAAATATACTTCCAGGGAGTATGCTGTAGGCACATTGTTAGAAAGGACACCTAAACATCCATGAGAAGATATATCGTCCAAAGGGATTTGCTGGAGGAAAACATCCGGCTGGTAAAAAAGGCGGCGGGGTCGGCGCGGCTATACGGAACCGTGAAGGCGGACGGCTACGGCCTGGGCCTGGAGGCCATGGTTCGGACTCTTTCCGCCCAGGGGATAGACCGCTTCGCTGTGTCAGAGCCTTTGGACGCAGATAGAATCTGCGGCTTCGGCCTGCCCGTGACGGAGATCCTTCTGATGCGCCCCCTCCGGGAGCCGGAAACCCTTGACAGGCTCCTGACCCTGCCCGTCACCTTTTCCGTCGGCAGCACAGAGGACGCTCAGGCGCTGACCCAGGCGGCAAGGCGGCTCCATGTCTTCCCGCAGGCCCACATTCAGGTGGACACGGGCCTGGGCCGGTTTGGCTTTTCCGCCGGGGAGCCGGAGCAGATTCGCCGGATATACGATCAATTTCAGGATATACGCTTCACCGGCATATACACCCACTTCGCCTGTAACACAAACCGCCGCCTGACCATGAGACAGCTTCATCTGTTCCTGGAAACCGTTCAGGCGCTGGAGCGGGCGGGGTATGACGTGGGCATCAGGCACTGTGCCAGCTCCGCTGCGCTGTTTTATTTCCCGGAAACCCGCCTGGACGCGGTGCGGATTGGCTCCGCCCTGCTGGGGCGTATTTGGCACGGGGAACGCTTTGGCCTGAAAAGGGTGGGCGTGTGCGAGGCGTCGATTGACGAGCTGAGAACCCTGCCTGCCGGGGCCACGGTGGGCTATGCCGCCCGCTTCACTGCGAAGCAGGATATGCGAATTGCCACAATCTGCGTCGGGACGCTGCACGGTCTCAGCCTGGAGGCAGGCAGCGGGAAAAAGGATTTCGTCAGCGGTCTTTGGGCGCTGGCGGGGCAGGCCCGGCGGCTTGTCCGGCGCAGCGTCAGCCTGTGCGCCAGCGTGAACGGACAGACCGTTCCCGTGCTGGGCGTTGTGTGTACAGAGGCGGTGGTGCTGGACGTGACCGGCATCGACTGCCGGTTGGGCGACCTGGTGCGGCTGCCCTTAAATCCTCTCTATCTGCGGTATATGGACTGCGTTTGGACAGACAGTCCCGCCGCCGGAGAGGAAGCGGAACTATAAAAGGGCGGAGATGCCCTGAATCAAGGAGGAAACAAGATGGGATACCCCCATATCACCGTAAACATAGAAGCCCTTCGGGAGAATGTGGAATACTGCGCCGAGCTGTGTCACAGCCAGGGGATCACCCTGGCATCGGTGACGAAGTGCTTTTGCGCTGTGCCGGAAATCAGCGAAATGCTGGAGGCGGGCAGCAGCGACTGGCTGGCGGACGCCCGCATTGACAATCTGCGTATTTTGAAAACAAAAAAGCCCCGCTTTCTTATCCGGGTCTCCCAGCCCTGGGAGGTGGAGGACACCGTCCGCTGGTCGGAGATCAGTCTTCAGTCGGAGGCAAAGACTATAAAGCTCCTGGGGGAGGCCGCGTCCCGGCTAGGGAAACGGCACAGCGTCATTCTTTCCTGTGATTTGGGCGACCTGCGGGAGGGGTGCTTTTTTGAAAACAAGGCGGATATTTACGCCACGGCGGAGGCGGTTCTGGCCCAGCCCATGCTGGAGCTTTTAGGGGTTGGCATGAATCTTGGCTGCTTTGGCGGGGTGCTTCCCTGTCAGGAGAACATGGGCGGTCTGGTGGACATTGCAAATGACCTCCGCACCCGCTACGGCATAGAGGCCCCGGTTGTCAGCGGCGGCAGAACCACCATCGTTCACGACCTTATCAACCATACCGTGCCGGAGGGGCTGAACAACTGCCGCATCGGGGAGCTTTGGCTTACCGGCCACGACCCCGGCCTGGGGGTGGACGTGGATGGGTTCCACAACGACCCCATCGTCCTGTCCGCACAGCTTGTGGAGGTAAAGGAAAAGCCCTCCAAGCCTGTAGGCCCCACCGGCGGCGACGCCTTCGGCATTGTGCGCCAGTGGCCGGATCTTGGCCCTATGCGCCGGGGGATCCTGGCCTGCGGCAGGCAGGACATGGAGCTGGAGGGCCTTATGCCCCAGGACGAGCGCGTCCGCGTTCTGGGCGGCAGCAGCGATTACACCCTGGTAGACCTGACGGACGCCCCGGAATACGCCGTGGGCGACATTCTGACCTTCCGATTGAATTACGCCGCCGTCCTGCGGGCCTTCACCAGCCCCTATGTGGAAAAGATTTATACATAACCCATAAGCCCCTTCAAGACCCTTTCGGCGGCTTTCACCGGGGTCTCTTCACGGAAAATACTTGTAATTTTGTGGCAAGGCTGTTACTATATGTGGTACGCCTTGCCGCGTTTATTATGCTCATAAGGAGAGAGAAATCTGTTATGAATCTATTTCTGCCTGCGGCCATAGCCCTGATCGCGGGGCTTATGATGACCCGTGTGGCCAGCCGGTTCCAGCTTCCCGATGTCACCGCCTATCTGGTGGCCGGTGTGCTGGTGGGGCCATACTGCCTGGGAGCGCTGGGAATATCCGGCCTGGGCTTCAACACCATGGAACAGGTCAGCGCCCTGGATTTCATTTCCACCCTGGCTCTCGGCTTTATCGCCTTCACCATCGGCAGCGAGTTTAAGCTGTCCGACCTGAAAAACACGGGCAGTAAAATCCTCATCATCGGCTTATTGGAGGGGGTCATTACCT
>JAJQFY010000197.1:0-34637 GCA_021200935.1 Oscillospiraceae bacterium | reverse complement strand
CCCTAATGGTGGTGCGGCAGTATAAGGCCAAGGGCGCGGTGACAGACGTGCTGCTGCCGGTGGTGGCGCTGGACGACGCGGTGGGCCTGACGGTGTTTGCCGTCTCCTTCGGCGTGGCCCAGACCATGTCCAGCGGTACCATTGACGTGGTATCCATCGCCGTGGAGCCGCTGCTTGAGATTGTGCTGAGCCTTCTCATTGGCGGCGGACTGGGTGAGGTGCTGACCCAGCTAGAGAAAATGTTCCACTCCAACCGCAACCGAATGGCTCTGATTGTTGGCTTCGTTATGCTGACCGTCGCCCTGGCTCAACTGGAATTTGACATTGGAACCGTTCACTTTGAGTTTTCAAGCCTTCTGGTCTGCATGGCCCTGGGGGCGGTGTTCTGCAACCGCTGCCCGCTGGCGGACGAGATGATGGACAAAGCGGACAAATGGACAAGCCCCCTGTTCGCCATGTTCTTCGTTATCAGCGGCGCGTCTCTGGAGCTGAGCGTGTTCAAAAGTGCGGCGGTGGTGGGAATCGGACTTCTCTATATCGTGTTCCGCTGCGTTGGCAAGTACCTGGGGGCGTATATAGGCACCACCATCACCGGCTGCGAACCCAAGGTTCGGAAGTGGCTGGGCGTCACCCTGTTCCCCCAGGCAGGGGTCGCTTTGGGCATGAGCGTGGAGGTGGCCTCCTGGGGCGCGGAGGGAGCCCTGATCCGCAATATCGTGCTGTTCGGCGTGCTGGTCTACGAGCTGTTTGGCCCGGTGCTGACGAAATTCGCCCTGACCCGCTCCGGGGATATTCAGCCCAAGCCTGTGGAGGTAGAGCAGCGCCGCGCCAAGGCGCTGGAGGCGCGGGGGAAAAAGTAATTGCTTGACAACCTCGCCTCAAAGGATTATGATGTTATTTTAGTCAGTTAAAGAAACTCCAGGAGGGGGGCAATGTTTTTTGGCAAAGCAGGATAAATTGGACAAAAAAGCCGTCAAACGAGTGGATAAACAGACGAAAAAAGAGCTGAAAAAAAGCAGAAAGATAGCCAAAAAGGCCAGAAAGGCCGAAAAAAGAGCCAGAAAAAAAGGAACCGGCGCACCGGCCATCACCATCGGCATACCGCGGGCGCTGCTGTATTATCGCTACAGGACGCTGTGGACGACCTTTTTCAAGGAGCTGGGTGTGGAAACGGTAATCAGCGCCCCCACAGACCGGGCAATTATGGAAACCGGATCGTCCCTGGTGGTGGACGAGACGTGCCTTTCCGCAAAGATATTTTACGGCCATGTGAACTCTCTCATTGGTCGGTGTGACTATATCTTCATTCCCCGCATCAGCAGCTATGGCCGCCATCGGAATATGTGTGTCCGCTTCGACGCGCTGTATGACGAGACCCGCAATGTATTCCGAGGGACAAATCAGAAATTCCTGACCTGTAATGTGGACGAGCTGAAGGATGAGAAGGAAAAAGACGCCTTTGTTGACCTGGGCTACCGGCTGGGATTTTCCCACAAGCAGGCAAAGCGGGCCTATAAGCGGGCGAGACGAGCCGACCTGAAAAGACGCCGCCAGGCGGCCAGCGAGGCGGAGCAGCTCTACCGCCAGGAGGGAACTAAAATCCTCATCGCCGGTCACAGCTATTTAATCGAGGACGCTTTTATTGGCCGGACGGTAACGGATTACCTGAAAAAATCCGGCGTGATTGCCATTCGGGCGGATTTGGTGGATCAGAGCGACGCCCTGAAGCGCAGCCTGGAGCTGTCCCCCACCTGCCGGTGGGAGGTAAGCCGGGAGATTTTGGGCAGCATCGTCATGCACAAGGACAAGGTGAACGGCATTATTCTTATGAGTGCCTTCCCCTGCGGGCCGGACGCCATGGTGAACGAGCTTCTGACCCGGAAGCTGCAGGGGATTCCTGTCCTGAACCTGGTGCTGGACGGCCAGCCCGACACCGCCGGGGTGGAGACGCGGCTGGAGAGCTTTGTGGACATCATCCGTTTTAAGGAGGGGACGCTTTAATGGAAGTCAATCGAAACGTGACCTTGACCAGATATGCGGAGTACAACTGCGCGTTTCGTTATATTGTGGAGGAGGGGATAGAGGCTCGCTATATTATGCCACCGGCTCTGACCAAGCGGACAGAAGAGATCGGGGCGAAATACAGCCCGGATTTTGTATGCACCCCCTTCAAAACTACCCTTGGCAGCGAGATAGAAGCTTTGGAAGCTGGGGCGGATACCATCATAATGACCTATGGCGTTTGCCGCCTGGGCTATTATGGAGAGCTTCAGGAGCAGATCCTTCGGGATCTGGGATATGATTTTGATTTTATCAACCTGGAGGAATACAATACTGGCCGCTTGCGGGATCTTCTGAAGCCTGTCAGACGGCTGAACCCAAAGGTCAACGTGGCCAAGCTTACCCGTGCCGCGCTGGACGCCATCAAAATGGTGGAGTATTTAGACGAGGTTACGGCTGAGTATTACAAGGGATGCGGCTTTGAAGCCAGTGGCGAGTATAAAAAGGCGTATAAGCGGTTTCTGACAGCCATGTATACCGCTGCGAGCCGGGAAGACATCACTGCCGGATACCGGCGGGTAAAGGAGGATTTTCAGCGTATTCCCCTGGACAAGCCTCTGCGTCCTCTTCGTGTGGGTATTGTGGGGGAGTTTTACACCGTCATGGACGCCTTTTCCAATTTGGAAACAGAGCAGAAGCTGGCGGATATGGGGGTGGAGGTTCACCGCTGGATGAACATTACCAATCAGTTTCTCCACAACAAGGGGATAAAAAACCTTGCCGTCAAGATACGAGATTTGTGTACCTATCAAATGGGGCCAACCTCCACGGCGAATATCTGGGCCGCGAAGGAGTACGCAGAGCGGGGCTATGACGGGCTGGTACATATCAAATCCGCCAACTGCACCCCGGAAATAGACATTATGCCGGTGCTGCAAAACATTGGCGCGGACTATAAAATCCCCGTGCTGTTTTTGACGTTTGACTCCCAGACCAGCGACGTGGGGCTGATGACCCGGCTGGAGGCGTTTTATGACATGATTCAGATGAGAAAGAAGGTCGTTTGAAATGGAAAACGCGTATTTAGGCATTGACGTTGGCTCCATCTCTACCAAGGGCGCCATTATTGACGATAACAACAAAATTATCAGCAGCGCGTATATATGGACGCAGGGCGACCCCATCGGCGCGGTGAAGCAGCTTCTTCACCTGCTGGAGGAGGGCTTTGACAAGGAGCGCTACAAAATCGTAGCCACCGGCTCCACCGGCAGCGCCAGGCAGTTGGTGGGTACTATCATTGGGGCCACCATGGTGAAAAACGAGATCGCCGCCCACGCGGTAGGCACCACTACTTTCTATCCTGAGGTGCGTACCATCCTGGAGATCGGGGGCCAGGACTCCAAGATTATCCTGGTGGAAAATGGCGTGGCCGTGGATTATGCCATGAATACCCTATGCGCCGCCGGTACGGGGGCGTTCCTGTCCAGCCAGGCCAAGCGGCTGGGCATCGAGGTGGAGGAGATAGGCGAGTATGCCCTTCGCTCCAAGCATCCCACCCAGATTGCCGCCCGCTGCACGGTTTTCGCGGAGTCTGACCTGGCGCATAAGATACAGATGGGCCATCCCAGAGAGGACATTATTGCCGGTGTTTGCAACGCGGTGGTGGCGAACTATCTCAATAACGTTGGCAAGGGCAAGAAAATAATCTCCCCGGTGGTGTTCCAGGGCGGCGTCAGCAAAAACCAGGGCGTCGTGGCGGCCTTTGAGCGGACGCTGGACTGCAAGGTCATTGTGGACGAAAACGGGCATCTTATGGGCGCGCTGGGCGCGGCTATATTAGCCAAGCGAAGCACCAAACGCCAGGAGTTTGACTTCGCTGTGGAGGATATGGAATTTTATACCCGCGAGGCCAACTGTGGCCGCTGCTCCAATAACTGCGAGATCATCTGCGTTTATCGTGACGGGAAGCTGATTGACTCCTGGGGCAACCGCTGCGACCGCGGCGCCCAGAGCGTGGGCTAACATCCCAATACAAAATTCACCTAAGCGTTTTTTGCACGGCTTAGGTGAATTTTTCTCTAATGCTATTCAATATTTACGCTGTCAGTTCGATATACAGGCTATCCCACATATACGTCAGGCTCACCTCCATTACAACGGTAAAGCCTATATAGCCATAATGCTCGTAATAATATGCCACGGTTTCATAGGGAATCGTAAACTGACCGCTCTCTATCTCCTTGACGGTGGCTACTGTTCCGGCGATGCCGTCTTCACCCGGTTCCCAATAGTTTGAACTATATACACTGGATGCGATGCCCATGTGGAAGGTGATGGTCAAATCCTCCCCGGATGAGAGGGAATAGATCTCCGGGCCTTCCAGATTGGGGAAGTCGATATTTGGTGTCCGAAGGATGAAAATTTGACGGTTGTCCTGGACAGCATCCTCGCTGCCGTCCAGGATAATGTCGGTGCCGTCCTGGCGGCGCAGGGCAAAATAGGGCATATCAAAATGATCCAGATCCGCCAGATATTCCGCTTTGAGGGTAACGGTACACCCGTCGTCAGAGATTTCATAGCTGCCCTCCGGCATATTGGCGTAATTGTAATGAGAGCCGGTGAAATAGGTTATCAGCGTTAGGTCAAACACTTGTGTGATGGTGTTTTCATCCAAATTGTTCAAGTGAATCACAATATCCTGTGGGTCTGTCTGGAAATAATACAGATACCCGTGGTCGGCCAGGGCGTCAATGGAGGAATTGTCCGTGGTGGTAATGGCCGGGGTCGAGGGCGTAAAGGTCGCCTGGTCGTAGACCTCCACATAATAAGCAACCGGGTCATAGCCGTTGTCAGGGGTGATGCAGATATAATAGCTCCCAGCCGCCAAATCGGCCAGAGCAGAGGCCGAAAGGCCCACCTCCTCTGTATCGGGCAGGGTGGTAATCTCCTCTGCGCTGAGATTTTTCACCCAGCCATTTTGATTATACACAAAGCCGCCGGAATCCCCGCAGTCATAGCCGCGCCAAGTGAGCCACAGCTCACCGCCCACACTTTTGAAATAAGCCACGGCTCGGTCGTTCTGTACGTCAATGCCGCCGTTGTAGATGCTGTGGGGGAAGTCATAGTCTATTTCAATATCTGCCTCGTCAGGGACAGACACAGACTCCGCCTCCTCCAGCAGATGAATACCCACCTTGCCCAAAAGCTCATCCAGCCCCGTCTCCGCCGCCATTTCCTTGAATATGTCCGGGTTTTCCCCAAAATAGACGACACCGGCAATAATCAATCCCAGCAGTGCCAACAGCAACAAAATCAGCACGGCCTTCAAAAATTTTCTCATACACAAACCTCCCTGTTGTTATGTCCTTGTGTTATGGCAGCGCCAGCACATCCTCCAGCCAGCCGAGAACATCGTCCCAGACCTCTTCCTTGTTCAGCTCGTTTAGCACCTCATGCCGTGCGCCGGGGTAGAGATTTACGGACACATCGGCCATACCGGCTTGGCGGAAACGCTCCGCTGTTTTCTGCACACCCTTTCCGTAATTGCCTACTGGGTCGGCGTCTCCCGCGATAAACAGCACCGGCATCTCCTTGTCCATTTTTACCATGTGGGAGCTGCGGCAGATAATGTCAAGGCCGGTCATCATATCCCGCATCAGTCCCGCCGTCGGGGTGAAGCTGCACTTGGGGTCGGCGTCATACCGGCGCACCACCTCCTTATCCCGGCATATCCAGTCGTTTTCTCCGATGGGGTTTTCAATGCCCTTGAGATAGCCGCCAAAGGCCACATTTTGCAGCCTTTTGCTCCGATATTTGCTGCCGTGAGCCTTAATCTCCCGCTGGGCCAGCATTTTCCCGGCCTTGCACACAAGGGGAGCGTGGTACCCCGTGCCGGACAAAATGCAGCAATCGTAGTCGCCGGGGTACCAGCCTAAATAGGTGCGGGCTATGAAGCTGCCCATGCTGTGTCCGAACAAAACAAAGGGAACTCCGTCGTACTTCTCCCGCAGGATATCCAGCAGCTTCTTTTCGTCCTGCACCAGGTAGGACCAGCCGTTTTCTTCCCCAAACCAGCCAAGCTCTGAATCGTCCCGAATGCTTTGACCATGGCCCAGGTGGTCGTCGCCCGCCACCAAAAAGCCCTGCTCCGCCATAAACGCCACGAAAGCCTCATAGCGCTCGATGTATTCCGCCACGCCGTGGACAAGCTGTATCACGCCCAAAATCGTCCCCTCTGGAATCCACATATGGCAGTGGATGTCATTGACCCCGTTGGAGGAGCGAAATGTAAAGACTTCTGACTGAACCATAGAAAAACACCTCGGAATATGTTATAATTTCATAAAAGTTATTGTTTTATTGTTGACATTATACATGATTTTCCATCAGCCGTCAACCTAAGGAGTGCAATATGAACGATTATGTCATCGCCCTGGATCAGGGAACCACCACCTCGCGGGCCATCATTTTTGACGCCAAGGGGAACATCGTCTCTCTGGAGCAGTACCCCTTTCCCCAGCATTATCCCCATCCCGGCTGGGTGGAGCATGACCCGCAGGATATTCTGGGTACCCAGCTTCACGCCCTGGGGGCCGCCTTTGAGCGCTCCGGCCTGTCCGGGGCGGACATTGCCGCCATTGGCATTACCAATCAGCGGGAGACTACCATCGTCTGGGACAGAAAGACCGGCGAGCCGGTTTACAACGCCATTGTCTGGCAATGCCGCCGAACAGCCCCTATCTGCCAAAGGCTGGAGGCGGACGGCATGGCGGAGCATATACGCCGGGTGACAGGCTTGGTGCCGGACCCTTATTTTTCCGGCACCAAGCTGAAATGGATATTGGACAACATCCCCGGCGTTCGGAAACGGGCGGAGGCGGGGGAGCTTTTGTTTGGCACCGTTGACACCTGGCTTATCTGGAATCTGACCGGACAGCACATGACGGATTATTCCAACGCCTCCCGTACCATGCTGTTTGACATCCACCGCCTCCGCTGGGATGAGGAGATGTGCCGCGCTCTGGACATTCCCATGACGATGCTGCCCCAGCCGGTGCCCAACTCCTTTGACTTTGGACGGATAAGGGAGGGGATTCACGGCCTGGAAAAGCTGGTGGGCGTGCCTGTATACGGGGCCGCCGGAGACCAACAGGCCGCCTTGCTGGGGCAGGGCTGCCTGGAGCCGGGCCAGGCGAAAAATACATACGGCACCGGCTGCTTCACCCTGATGAACGCGGGTCCGGCTGTGCCGGAGAGCCGGGGAGGGCTTCTGACCTGCGTGGGTTGGCAGATTGGCAGCCAGACCGCCTACGCCGTGGAGGGCAGCGTTTTTAACGCTGGCTCCTCCATCCAATGGCTTCGGGATGAGCTGGGGCTTATTTCCACCGCCCACGAGTGCGACGTGCTGGCGGAATCCGTCCCGGATACAGGGGGCGTGTATGTGGTCAGCTCCTTCACGGGCCTGGGCGCTCCCTGGTGGGACGCATACGCCAGAGGAACGATTGTGGGCATTACCAGAGGCACCAACCGGGCCCATATCTGCCGGGCTGTGCTGGAGGGCATTGCCTATCAGGTGGCCGACCTGCTTCACGCCATGGAGACAGACGCCGGAAAGCAGCTTGACGTTCTGCGGGTAGACGGCGGCGCGGCGGTGTCTGACATCCTGATGCAGTTTCAGGCGGATATTTTGCAGCGCCCCATTGACCGGCCCCAGACAGTGGAAACCACGGCCCTGGGCGCGGCGTTCCTGGCCGGACTGAAGGCCGGCGTCTGGACAAGCCTGGAGGACGTGCGAACCATGCGCCGCACTCAGCGCCGATTCGAGCCCTCCATGAACCCAGACCAGGCCGCCGCCCTGATGAAGGGCTGGCACAAGGCCGTTTCCCGCGCCAGAGACTGGGCGGAGGAATAAGAACCAGTATTCGCAGACCCTCAGTCGGTTCTTTAAGCATGAATACTTTGACAATTCGGTACGAATAGGCTATAATATTCCTTGGTGATGTAAATGGAACGCCGTGTTGCAAAGGTGAATTTCAGTGCCGCCGGAGGAACTGCCGGAGGGAACGCAAAAACCTGTAAAATCACGCTGCCCAATTCATGGTTAAGGGCGCTTGGCATAGACGAAGCTCATCCCCGGATGGAGATAGACTTTGACGGGGCGCAGATCTGCCTTGTACCCTATCTGGATTTCGACAGCTTTGCCGAGGCGAAGGCAGAGCTGGGACACCAGCTTTATACGCTGCGATTTTATGACGCCGAACAGCTCTGTTCCACGATTCTTGCCGACTTCACCGAGCGCACTGTTCGGGTTTGCAACGAAGACGTGGCGCTCATTAAAACCGCTTTTGGCAAAAATGAGATGCCCTCGTGGGCGGATTTTGAGCGTTTTCTGGAGGAACGCTGCGTTCCCCGAAGCAGAGCCGGTCTGCGGGAGTATCTGGAGGCTATCGGCGTTTCGGAGTATGACCCAATGGCGATTATTCGCAAAACAAAGGGCCGCATGGCAGAGGATCAGCAATGGCTGGAAGTGGAGGCGATGCCATGACGGTCAGGCTTGCAACCGACAGCAAAATCGCGGAGACCTCCTCGAAGGGAAATCGGGAGAAATGGCGGGACGGCGCCCGCTGGTATAAGCTGGATCAGTTCGGCTACGAGGCGCTGGCGGAAACGGCAATATCCGCGCTGCTGGAATACAGCAATATCGAGTCTGACACACCCTTTTGCTTCACGCGGTATCGCATGGAGCGAGTTCACGTTCACGGTCGGGAGCGGACGGCGTGCAGCAGTGAGCATTTTCTGTCAGAGGGGCAATCCATCATAACCCTCAGCCATCTACTGGGCCGCCACGGTGCCAAGCCCTTGTTGGACACCCTGACCGCCCTCCCCAGCGACAGACAGCGTATTGCCTATATTGCCGAGGCTGCTGCCGAGATTTCCGGCCTTGCGGCGTTCCCGCAGTATCTGACACTTCTGTTTGAGGTGGACGCGCTGTTTCTTAACGACGACAGGCATTTGAATAATATTGCCGTTCTGTATAAAAACGGCAGATACGACTACTGCCCAATTTTCGATAACGGAGCGGGACTTTTGTCAAATACGATGCTGTCGCCCATGGATATTGACCCAAAGGCGCTGATGCAGCCCCTTCTGGCCCGGCCCTTCAACACCAGCTTCACACGCCAGCGGAACACCGCGAGGCGGCTTTACGGCACACAGTTGGAAATTCCCAGGTTTACCAGCGCACAGATACAGGAGGTGCTTGAACCCCTTTTGCCGTACTATGCCCCGCGGGACCGGGGGTATATTGCGGATCGTGTCTGTGCGGTGATACGGGCGAGGCAAAATGTCTAGCTGCCCCGAAGAAAGTCGAATCAGGACAAACAGAGATAGCATAATCTGCTGGGGAGGTTGATGCAGCTATGCTATCCACAACATTTATGCTTCTCGTCTCCAGCGCCCTGGTCATGCTGCGGATGGGAGACAACGCCTCGTCCTTTCCCAGGCCATTGAAGCCGGAGGAGGAGCGCAGGTGCATAGAACAGTCCCTGGCGGGGGATATGGAGGCCCGCAATACACTGATAGAACATAATTTGCGGCTGGTGATGCATATTATAAAAAAATACTATACCACCAGCGCGGACGCGGAGGATCTGGTGTCCATCGGCACCATTGGTCTGATAAAGGGGGTGTCCACCTATCGGCCCGACAAGGGCGTTCGTCTGGCCACCTACGCCTCCAAGTGTATAGAAAACGAAATATTGATGCACTTTCGGGGTCAGAAGAAAAGCGCCGGGGACGTGTCCTTGTCCGACGCCCTGGATTCAGACGAGGAGGGGGACGGTCTGGCACTGCTGGACACCATAGCGGACGGGGAGGATATGCTGGAGGATCTGTCCCGCCGGGAGGCTGCCCTTCAGGTGCGGCAGGCGGTGGACGCCGTCCTGTCCGGGCGGGAGGCCCAGGTTATCCGTCTGCGCTATGGCCTGGACGGAAAGCCGCCCCTGCCCCAGCGGGAGGTGGCTCAAATTGTGGGCATTTCCCGCTCCTACGTCTCCCGCATTGAGAAAAAAGCCCTGGAACGGCTGCGGGAACGGCTGGATAGTGATTGAATGACTTCCCTCTTTGCTGCCCGGCGGCAAACCAACGCTTTTTGTGCCACTTCGAGACAGCAGTTCCAGCGTCTTATCTTTAATTTATGAAAAAGGTCTTGATTTGTGGGCCGGAATATGGTATAGTCAAGTATAGTAAAGGTCTTTTCCTGGAGTGGGTCGTGTCCCACTCTTTTTCTTGGTGTAAAAGAATTTGTCAAAAACTGGAAATTATAACTATGAATCGTGTTGAAAAGAATGTTTGGGATCTGGCCCTTCCCGTTGTGGAGCAGGCCGGTTTGGAGCTTTGGGACGTGGAGTATGTTACCGAGGCAGGGCAGAAATATCTGCGTGTCTATCTGGACGGCCCGGAGGGCGTGACGCTGGACGACTGCGAGACCGTCTCCCGCGCATTGGATCCGATTTTGGACGAAAAGGACCCCGTGCCGGACAGCTATATCTTTGAGGTCAGCTCCGCCGGGTGCGAGCGCTCCTTGAAGCGGCCCTCTGATTTCCAGCGCTTTCTTGGCTCTAAGGTAGAGGTGCGGCTGTACAGCGCCGTGGACGGCTCGAAGCTGTGGGTGGGTACCCTGACCGCTTATGAGGACGGGGCCGTAACCGTTGATGCCGGAGGGCAGGAGCATCGCTTTGAGGAAAAGCAGGTTGCCAATGTGCGTCTGCGTATGGAAATGGATTTCTAATTATCATAATGACAGTACAACGTGAAGGAGAGACACTATGAACGCCGAGTTTTTTGCCGCTATTGAGGACATCGAGCGGGAAAAGGGTATACCCCGTGAATATATGTACGAAAAAATCAACCAGGCCATGCTGGCCGCCTTCCGCAAGGATAACCCGGACGCGGCGGACAATGTGGTGGTAGAGCTGGACGAAGTCAAAAAGAAAATTGATATGTACGTCCTGACCGATGTCGTAGAAGAGGTAGAGAACCCCGCCACGGAGATGACCGAGGAGCAGGCCCGCAAAATCGCGAAAAAGGCCAAGGTGGGCGACCAGATCCACATTCCCGTCAACACCAAGGAGTTTGGCCGCATTGCGGCCCAGGCCGCGAAGCAGGTCATCATCCAGGGCATACGCGAGGCGGAGCGTGGGCTTATTTACGACGAGTTTACCTCCAAGGAGCATGAGGTGTTTACCGGCGAGGTATCCCGCATAGACCCCCGGACAGGCGGCATATCCATGAAGATAAGCTCCAACGCCGAGTACACGGACGCGCTGCTTTCCACTAATGAGCAGCTTCCCAATGAGGAGCTGGTGGAGGGCGACCGGGTGAAGGTCTATGTCATCGAGGTTCGCAAGTCCACCCGCGGGCCGCAGGTGCTTATCAGCCGCACCCATCCCGGCCTTGTAAAGGGGCTGTTTGAGCTGGAGGTTCCTGAAATCGCGGACGGCACCGTGGAGATTATGAGCATCGCCCGCGAGGCCGGTTCCCGCACCAAGGTAGCCGTATGGAGTACCGCCCCGGACGTGGACTGCATTGGCGCCTGCGTGGGGCCGCGTGGCAGCCGGGTAGCCACCATTGTGGATGAGCTGGGCGGCGAGAAAATAGATATTGTAAAATACAGCCAGACCCCGGAGGAATATGTGGCCGCGGCCCTGTCCCCGGCGGAGGTTTTGAACGTCATCATGGAGGACGACGACAAGTCCTGCCGGGTCATCGTGCCGGACGGACAGCTCTCTCTCGCCATCGGCAAGGAGGGGCAGAACGCCCGCCTGGCGGCGAAGCTGACCGGCATAAAGATTGACATTAAGCCCGCCAGCGAGGGCTGAGTCATGGCTGAGTCTCTGCGGATGTGCGCCGGCTGCCGAGCCAGGGCCACAAAAAAGGAGCTGATCCGCATCGTCCGCACACCGGACGGTCAGGTCATAGCGGACGCGAAGGCAAAGGCCCCCGGTCGCGGGGCGTATCTCTGCCGAAAGACGGCCTGCCTTGAAAAGGCACGCAAAAGCCGCGCCCTGGAGCGTATGCTGGCGGTGGAGATAACGCCGGAGACCTATGAGGCCCTGGCCGCCGCCATCGGAGACAGCGCCGATGGATAAGGCGCTTGGTTATTTGGCCCTGGCCGCCAAGGCCGGAAAACTGCGAATCGGAGAGCTGGATATTAAAACCAGCGTCCAGCGGGGAAAGGGCAGCCTTTTGGTGCTTGCCCAGGACGCCGGACAGAATACGGCGCTGCGGGCGCAGAAGCTGACAGAGCTTCACCCCATGGCGCTGGTGAAAACCGCCTATACAAAATCGGAGATTGCCGCCGCCATTGGGCGGAGCAATCCCGTGGCCCTGGTTCTCGTGCGGGACGATGGGCTTGCAAGGGCCTTTGCGGAGGCCGCCAGAAAGGAATCGTAGGAAATCCCAGGAACAGGAGGAGCGAATATGAGCTTGATCAAATACCGTGTGCATGAAGTGGCCAAGGACTTTGGCGTTACCTCCAAGGTCATCACAGAGATCCTGACCCAGTACGCCACCACACCCAAGAACCATATGCAGGTTTTGGAGGATGAGGAGCTGAGCATCATCTTTGAGTACATGACCCAGCACAACCAGGTCGAGAGCATCGCGGAGGTCTATGCGGACACGACCCCCAAAAAGGAAGAGAAGAAGTCCTCTCAGAAGGGAGGTCAGTCTCAGTCTGCCCAAAAATCCGGCAATGGCGCGGCTTCCAACACTCAGAAGCAAAAGCAGAACCAAAATCAAAGCCAGAACCAGGGACAAGGACAGAATCAGGGTCAGAGCCAGAGCAAGCAGGCCAAAGCGGAAAAGCCCCATGTTCCCAGGCAGGTGCCGCAGAAGAAGGTCGTGGACACCAGAGGCTCTGTGGCCACGAACCTTTCCAAGTACGACGAACGCTTTGACCGCATGGCGGGAGACAAGGCGGACAAGATGAAGCGGGGCAAGGAGAAAATCGGCAACCGCAACAAGCGCAGCAGTTCCGCCCCCTCCAGCAGCGCCAAGCGCCGCCAGGAGGAGCGGGAGAAAATGCAGCGCCTCCAGCTTGAGATTGCCAAAAAAGCCCCCACCCGCGTGCAGATTCCCGACGAGATATCCGTGCAGGAGCTGGCTGTTCGCATGAAAAAGAGTGGCGCGGAGGTTGTCCGCAAGCTGGTTCACATGGGAGTAATGGCCAGTCTCCCGGACACAATAGACTATGACACCGCTGCCCTGGTGGCGATGGAGTTTAACTGCAAGGTGGAGCATGAGGTGGTCGTTACCATGGAAGAGCGGCTGATTGACGACCATGTGGACACGGAGGAGGAGCTGAAGCCCCGCGCCCCGGTGGTGGTTGTCATGGGCCACGTTGACCACGGCAAGACCTCGCTTTTGGACTACATCCGCCACACCCGCGTAGCAGAGGGGGAGGCCGGCGGCATTACCCAGGCCATCGGCGCCTATGTGGTGGATATTAACGGCGCGCCCATCACCTTCCTGGACACCCCCGGCCACGAGGCGTTCACCTCCATGCGCGCCCGGGGCGCCATGGTGACAGATGTCGCCATCCTGGTGGTGGCGGCTACGGAGGGCATCAAGCCTCAGACCATCGAGTCCATTAACCACGCCAAAGCCGCCAACATCCCTATTGTGGTGGCTATCAACAAGATGGATATGCCCGGCGCGAACCCTGAGCGTGTCAAGCAGCAGCTCACGGAATACGAGCTTGTCCCGGAGGAGTGGGGCGGCGACACCATCATCTGCCCGATTTCCGCCAAGACCGGCGAGGGCGTTGAGGATTTACTGGAAATGCTGGCCCTGCAAACGGAAATGCTGGGCCTGCGGGCCAATCCCGACCGGGCTGCCAGCGGCGCTGTTATCGAGGCCCGGCTGGATAAGGGCCGCGGCCCCATTATGACCGTGCTGGTGCAAAACGGCACCCTGAAGCAGGGCGACGTTATCATCGCCGGTACCGCCGTAGGCCGTGTCCGCGCCATGACAAACGACAAGGGTCAGCGCGTGACCGAGGCCGGACCCTCCGTGCCGGTGGAGATTGCCGGTATGAGCGAGGTACCCAACGCCGGGGACGTGTTCAACGCCGTGGCGGATGAGCGCATGGCCCGCGAGCTGGTGGAGGAGCGGAAGGAAAAGGCAAAGCAGTCCGCCGGTTCCGCCCCCAAGAAGGTTTCTCTGGACGACCTTTTTGCCCGCATCCAGCAGGGAGAGATGAAGGACTTCAACATCATCGTCAAGGCCGACGTAAAGGGCAGCGCCGAGGCGGTGAAGGCGTCCCTGGAAAAGCTCTCCAACGAGGAGGTTCGTGTCAAGGTCATTCACTGCGCCGTGGGCGCTATCAACGAGTCGGACGTCATGCTGGCCTCCACCTCCAACGCGGTCATCGTGGGCTTCAACGTTCGGCCTGACAACGCCGCCAGGGACAACGCCGCCCGCTCCGATGTGGACATTCGGCTCTATCGGGTAATTTACGACTGCATCAACGAGATCGAGTCCGCCATGAAGGGTATGCTGGCCCCGAAATTCCAGGAGAAGATCATCGGCCACGCCGAGGTTCGCCAGACCTACAAGGTATCCAAGGTGGGTACCGTCTGCGGCTGCTATGTGCTGGACGGCAAGATTCAGCGCAACTGCCAGGTTCGCGTCCTGCGGGACAACATTGTGGTGTTCGAGGGCAATCTGGCCTCCCTGCGCCGCTTCAAGGACGACGTCCGCGAGGTAGCCTCCGGCTATGAGTGCGGTATGCAGGTGGAAAAATGCAATGATATCAAGGAGCTTGACGTGATAGAGTGCTTTATCATGGAGCAGATTAATGCCTAATTATCATATTGACAGAATCAACGATGACATTCGCCGTGTCCTTGCGGAGAAGCTGCGGGAGGTAAAAGACCCCCGCATCCAGCAGGGAGCCATGGTGACAATCACCCACACAGAGACCACGAGAGACCTTCGCTACTGCAAGGTATATGTGAGCGTCCTGGGGGAATTTAACGAAAAGGAAATGCTGCGGGGGCTGCGCTCCGTCGCGGGATATCTGCGGCGGGAGCTGGGCCGGAGCCTGGATCTGCGCTACACCCCGGAGCTGACCTTTCAGCTAGATGATTCCATCGCCCACGGGGCCTATATCAACCGCATTATCAGCGATTTGGACATTCGACATGACGATGATGACACTGAATGACTGTATAACCTATCTGAACGAACACGACGGATATTTGCTGGTGACGCATATCCACCCGGACGGCGACACGCTTGGAAGTGCCGCCGCCCTTTGTCATATGCTCCGCCGCATGGGTAAAACCGCCTTTGTGTACAATAACCCGGAGACCACGGAGCGCTACAGCCGCTGGACGGCGCCCTATATCGCCCCCGTCGGCTTTACCCCGGACTGCGTTGTCACCATAGACCTGGCGGCGGAGAATTTGTTTCCCAAGAGCTTCCGCGGCGGCGCCGTGAACCTTTGTATCGACCACCACCCCACCAATACCGGGTACGCGGAAAACCTGCTGTGCCAGCCGAATAAAGCCTCCTGCGGGGAAATTATTTTGCAGCTCGCCAATGAAATGCTCGGCGGCCCGGATAAGGACGAGGCAGACCTTCTGTATATGGCCGTCAGCACGGACTGCGGCTGCTTTGTCTACGCCAATACCACGGCGGAGACTCATCGGGCCGCTGCCCAGCTTATCGAGGCGGGGGCCGACCATAAGCAGCTCAACATCCAGCTTTTCCGGGCCACCTCCTTTGCAAGGCTGACGCTGGAGGGAATGATATTCGCGGGCCTGCGGCGGTTTGGGCCTGATAAGTCCGTGACGGTGGCGACTGTCACCCTGGACATGATGGAGAGCTCCGGCGCAACGGAGGACGACTGCGACGACCTGGCATCCCTGGCTGGCCGGGTGGCTGGAAGCCGGGTTTCCGTCACCATTCGGGAGATGAAGCCGTGCCACTGTAAAATCAGCCTGCGAAGCGGGCCGATGTTTGATTCCTCCGCCATTTGCGCCCTTCACGGGGGCGGCGGCCACCGCATGGCCTCCGGCTGTACCATCGACGCCGGGCCGGAGGAGGCCCGCGACATTCTGGTGCGGGAGATTTTGGAGGCGTTATAATGGACGGGATTCTCCTGGTAGACAAGCCCGCGGAGTGGACAAGCATGGACGTATGCGCCCATCTGCGGGGTGTGCTGCATGAAAAGCATATCGGCCACACCGGCACCCTGGATCCCAATGCCACCGGCCTTCTGGTCGTTCTGACCGGGAAGGGGACAAAGGCCGCGAAATACGCGGAAAACGACAAAAAGGAATATCACGCCCGTCTACGCCTGGGGGTCAGGACAGACACCCAGGATATATGGGGAAATGTGCTGGCGCAGCAGGAGCAGACCCTGACAGCGGCGGAGATAGAGCCTGCGCTGGCGGCCCTGCGGGGGGATATTTTGCAGACGCCGCCCATGTATTCCGCCATAAAGATTCGCGGCAAAAAGCTCTATGAGATTGCCCGCCGGGGCGGGGAGGTTCACCGCGACCCGCGGCCTGTCACCATCTATCGCCTGGAGCTGACGGAACAGGATGAAAATGGGGACTGGGGCCTTATAATCGAATGCTCCAAGGGTACTTATATCCGCACCCTCTGCGACAGCATTGGGGATGCCTTGGGCTGCGGCGGCTGCATGAGCGCCCTGCGCCGCACACGGGTCGGCAGCTTTCATATTTCCCAGGCGCACACCCTGGAGGAGATACGAGAGGCCCCGGAGAAATACATTCTCCCGCTGACGCTTTTAACAGGGGAGGCGGCAGGCCGTGAATGAAACAAGCAGCATGAAGCGGGTGGTGGCCCTGGGCTTTTTCGACGGCGTACACCTGGGCCATCAGGCGCTGATGAAAAAGACCGTGGAGCGGGCTGCCGAGACCGGCGCGAGGCCGGCGGTCATATCCTTCGACGCCCACCCGGACACTCTCGTCCGCGGGGAGGAGGTGCCGCTGCTGGGCAGCGTGGCCGACCGCAGGGGGCTTATCTCCCGCATAGGGGGTATAGACGACATTATCATGCTCCATTTTGACCGCCGGTTTATGCAGATGCCCTGGGAGGCGTTTCTCCGCTCTGTAAAGGATGACCTGAGAGCCGTTCATTTGGTCATGGGGCGGGATTTTTCCTGCGGCTGGAGAGGCGAGGGAACCTCAGATAAAATCGCCGACTGGTGCGAAAAAAACGG
This sequence comes from Oscillospiraceae bacterium, assembly GCA_021200935.1. GTDB lineage: Bacteria > Bacillota > Clostridia > Oscillospirales > Oscillospiraceae > CAJOIG01. The sequence continues at coordinate 17,380 of JAJQFY010000197.1, read as the reverse complement.
CCTTGGCTGCGATATTGTGGAGAAGGTCGTCGTGGACGGCGTGGTGGTCAGCTCCACCTATATCCGCAAGCTGGTGGCGGCAGGGGATATGGAACGGGCCGCCCTGTATCTGGGCCACCCCCACACACTGACGGACACGGTGGGCTATGGCTATAAAATTGGACGAAGCATTGGAGCGCCTACCATCAACACCCGCATCCCGGAGGGGGTGCTTGAGCCGAGGCACGGCGTCTACGCCACCCGCGTCTGGCTGGCGGAGGGGCCTAAGGCAGCGGTGACAAACGTGGGGGTGCGTCCTACCTTTGACAGCGACGGCCATGTGACGGTGGAATCCAATATTCTGGACTTTGACGGCTGCCTTTACGGCTCGCAGGTGCGGCTGGAATTTTTGAAATTTCTGCGGGAGGAGACCCGTTTTTCCACGCCGGAGGCCCTTGGGGAGCAAATACAGCGGGACATTCGGGAAACGCAGGCGTATTTCGCCCGGATGGCGGCGGAAGCACCATGAGAATTTTAGGCATTGATCCGGGCATTGGGACGGTGGGCTTCGGCGTTATCGACGCGGAGCGGGGCAGAAACACCTATGTGGCCTGCGGGGTCATCACCACGCCTCCCAACACGGCCCTGTCCCCAAGGCTTGACATGATATACAACGACCTGAACGAAATCATTGTCACCTTTGCCCCGGCGGAGATCGCGGTGGAGGAGCTGTTCTTCTCCAAGAACATCACCACCGGCATTTCTGTGGCCCACGGGCGGGGGGTTATCCTGCTCAGCGCCTACCGAAGCGGCGTGCCTGTCTTTGAGTACACGCCTATGCAGGTCAAGCAGGCTGTGGTGGGCTACGGCGGGGCGCAGAAGCGGCAGGTCATCTATATGACACAGAAGCTGCTGCAAATGTCCAAGCCCCCCAGGCCGGACGATGCGGCAGACGCCCTGGCCCTGGCCATATGCCACGCCAGGAGCCGAACGAGCGCCCTGACCGGGGAAGGAGAGAGCGACGTATGTTCTACCATTTGACAGGGACTGTCACCGATGTGGAGCCAAATCTGGCCGTGATAGACTGCGGCGGCGTGGGCTTTGCCGTGAACGTGACCGCGAACACCATGGGACGTCTGAGCCGGGGCGCTCAGGCGAAGCTGTACATCAGCGAGCAGATACGGGAGGACGCCTTCGACCTGTATGGCTTTGGAACCATCGCGGAAAAGCGCTGCTTTGAAATGCTGCTGGCCGTTTCCGGCGTGGGGCCAAGGGCGGCCCTGGCGATTTTGTCTGTCAACACGCCGGAGGGCGTCAGCATGGCGGTGCTGACAGACGACGAGAAGGCCCTGACCGCCGCCGCGGGGGTTGGAAAGCGCCTGGCCCAGCGCATTATCCTGGAGCTGAAGGACAAGCTGAAAAAGCAGGCCCCGGAGCTGTTCCTGCCGGAGAGCACTCCCTATGTCCCGGCGGGGGAGGAGGGCCATTCCAAGCTGGCGGACGTGACCTCCGCCCTGACTGTGCTTGGCTACAGCCGGGCGGAATGTACCGCCGCCCTGCGGGGACTGGATCTGGAGAACCTGTCTCTGGAGGACGCCATCCGGGCAGCGCTGCGGAATATGATGAAGTAAGGGGGGAGCGCCTTGAGTATCAGCTTTTCCGGCGATGCGCCTGAACTCGTCACCACAGCCGCCTCCCTGCCGGAGGATGCGGCGGAGGCTTCGCTGCGGCCAAAATACCTGGCGGACTACACCGGCCAGGAAAAGGCTAAGGAGAATCTCGCGGTGTTTATTCAGGCCGCCAAAATGCGAAACGAGCCGCTGGATCACGTCCTGCTCCACGGCCCGCCGGGCCTGGGAAAGACCACCCTGGCCGGTGTTATAGCGAACGAAATGGGCGTCAATATGCGTATCACCTCCGGCCCAGCCATTGAAAAGCCGGGGGATCTGGTCGCGCTGCTGACCAATTTACAGGAAAACGATATTTTATTTCTGGACGAAATACACCGGCTGAACCGCTCCGTGGAGGAGATTTTGTACCCCGCCATGGAGGATTATGCCATTGACATCATTCTGGGGAAAGGCCCCTCCGCCAACTCCATACGCCTTGACCTGCCCCATTTTACCCTGATTGGGGCCACCACCCGTTCAGGTCAGCTTTCTGCCCCGCTGCGGGATCGCTTTGGGGTCAATCTGCGGCTGGAGCTTTACAGCACGGAGGAGCTGCGCCGCATTATAGAGCGAAGCGCCGCCATATTGGAAATTGAGATCGAGCCAGACGGCGCGATTGAGATTGCCTCCCGCAGCCGGGGGACGCCCCGTATCGCCAACCGTATGCTCCGCCGGGTGCGGGATTTCGCGCAGGTGAAGGGGACAGGGGTTATTACCAAGGCCATCGCCGAGGAGGCCCTTCTCCGCCTGGAGGTGGACAAGGCCGGGCTTGACAACATTGACCGGCGGATGCTTCGCAGCATTATCGAGCTGTATAACGGCGGGCCGGTGGGACTGGAGGCGCTGGCGGCCACCATCAACGAGGAGGCCGTCACCCTGGAGGATGTCTATGAGCCGTTTTTGCTCCAGCAGGGATTCCTGACCCGCACCATGCGGGGCCGCTGCGTCACCAAAAAGGCTTACGACCATCTGGGCATCGCCTATTTGGGCCAGCAGGAGCTGGATATGTAGCCGTTTTACCCCCTGCTTGAGGGAAAATCAGGACATTTTTTTAGCAAATTTGTAAATTTTTTAGAAAAAAGACTTGACTTCCTGGTGCGGTGTTATATAATTGTACACATAATGACATAATAATGAAGAAATACGAAAAAACCTCGGATGAAGAGCTCCAGGCACTTGCCCGCACACAGCAGAGCGGGGCGGAAGAAGCGCTGGCGGAACGGTATGTTCGGCTGGTGCGCGCCTGCGCGAGACCTTATTTTCTAATCGGGGGCGATGGCGAGGATCTCATCCAGGAAGGGATGCTGGGCCTGCTGTCCGCCATTCGCGGGTATGACCCGCAAAAGGGTTCGGCCTTCCGGGCCTATGCTCAAAGTTGTATTCAGAACCGTATAAAATCCGCTGTCCGCAGTGCGGGCCGAATGAAGCACGCCCCGCTGAACGACGGCTTACCCCTAGACGTAGTCCTCTCAGATGAATCCCAGTCCCTTGGTGTCCACTATTTCCAGCAAAGTCCTGAGGAGCAGGTTCTAGCAAGAGAGACCGAAAAAGAATTTATCGCCGCTTATTCCCGGCGCCTGTCACGGTTTGAGGCGCAGATTTTAGATTTATACCTGGACGGTCTGTCCTATGAGGAAATGGCCGCTCGTTCAGGCCGGGATGTAAAAGCGGTAGACAACGCCATCCAGCGCATAAGGCGCAAGCTGGCAAAGCTCTCCTCAGGCGAGAACAGCGTAAGCTGATCGCAAATATATTGCCCATTAGGGAAAATTTTCTAAAGAGAGGATCAAAAATGTACCAAGACAAGACCCTTGTATGCAAGGAATGTGGCCAGGAATTTGTGTTCACCGCCGGTGAGCAGGAGTTTTACGCAGAGCGCGGCTTCCAGAACGAGCCTCAGCGCTGCAAAGCCTGCCGGGACGCCCGCAAGGCGGCTTCCCGTGGCCCCCGTGAGTATTTCACCGCTACCTGCGCCGCCTGCGGCGGGGAGGCCCGCGTCCCCTTCGAGCCGAAGAGTGATCGCCCCGTATATTGCAGCGAGTGCTTTGCCCGTATGCGTGCCGGTGAGATGTAAAATTGCCCTTAAAAAAGAGGCTGCGTTTGCCGCAGCCTCTTTTTATGTGCAGTGGAGGGCAATTTATCCATTTCGCGGGCATTTTACGAAATGAGATTTTGTTAAAAAATGGATTTGACGTCCGCATGAATTTTATGTTGAAATCTCGTATAGGAATGGGTATAATAGACTCAATCACTATGAAATTGGAGGGTCTCTATTATGTATGAGGTCACAAAAGATACGATTGTCTATGACGTAATGCTCAACGCCCCGGCCACCCAGCCGCTGTTTGAGCGCATTGGGATGCACTGCCTGGGCTGTGCCTATGCCACGGGTGAGAGCATTGAGCAGGCCTGCCTGGTACACGGGGTAGAGGTGGACGGCTTTGTCAATGAGGTCAACGACTTCATTGCCGCTCACGCCTGACAGATGATGGCGGCGGGGATTCCCCGCCGCCTGCCGCTTTTATGGATATGACAATACATCTGTCTCCCCGTCTAGCGGCGGTTGCCCAGGCTGTGCCGCCGGGGGCCTGCGTCATTGACGTAGGAACAGACCACGCCCGCCTTCCTGTCTGGCTGGCGCAGACGGGCCGGGCCAGCCGTGTGATTGCAGCCGATCTGCGCTCCGGCCCTTTGGAGGGCGCGGCGGCGCTGGTGGCCCAGACAGGCATGGAGAGCCGGGTTTCCCTGCGGCTGACGGACGGTCTATCCGGCCTGGGGCCGGAGGATGGGGACACGGTCGTTATTGCCGGAATGGGCGGGGAGACCATGGTATCCATCCTGTCCGCCGCCCCCTGGACAAAGCATGGGACGCTGTTGGTTCTGGAGCCTCAGACCAAGCAGGCGGAGCTGCGGAGATTCCTGGCGGAAAACGGCTACGCCGTCATTTCCGAGCGGCTGGTGCGGGATGCCGGGCGGCTTTATCCTGTCCTGACCGTGCGCGGCGGCGATTCCCCGGCCTATTCCCAGGCAGAGCTTTATACCGGCCTGTATGGGCAGGTTGGCGGCGACCCGCTTTTTGACGAATACCTGGCCGGTCTGACCGCCCGGATGGCTCAGGCTGCCCCCTATGACGACAGAGCGGCAGAGATATTAAACGAACTGCAAGCCATGAAAAGGAGGCGTATGCCCATGACAACGGTACAGGAAATTTTTTCCTTTTTGGCACAGAAGGCCCCGGTGGAGCAAAAGCTGGATTTTGACAATGTAGGACTATTGGTGGGCCGGGGGAGCCGGGAGGTACATCGGGTGCTGACGGCGCTGGACATTGTGGACGAGGTGATAGACGAGGCGGCTGCCATGGGCGCGGAGCTGATCGTCAGCCACCACCCGCTGTTTTTCGATTTGAAATCCGTGACAGACGGCACCTGGACAGGATGCCGGGCCCTGACCCTGGCGGAAAATCACATAGCGGCCATTTGTATGCACACAAACCTGGACGCGGCGGAGGGCGGCGTGAACGACGCGCTGATGGCCGCGCTGGGCGGGCGCGTCACCGGCCAGCTTGACCCGGCGTCCGGCATTGGACGGGTGGGCGAGCTGGCAGGGGAGATGCCCTTTTCTCAATTCCTGCCGCTGGTAAAATCCGCCCTGGCCTCCCATGGCCTGCGGTATCACGACGCCGGACGGCCTGTGAAGCGGCTGGCCGTGTGCGGCGGCTCCGGCGGCGGTGAGATTGGTTTGGCGCACCAGGCCGGATGCGACACCTATGTTACCGCCGACGTGAAATACGACCAGTTTTTAGAGGCGAAGCACCTGGGCATAAACCTGATTGACGCCGACCATTTCTGCACGGAAAACGTGGTCGTTCCCGTCCTGGCGGATTGGCTCCGGGAGGCGTTTCCGGGGCTGGAGGTTCACATTGCCAAATCCCACGGGCAGACGGCCCAATTTTATTAAACATCTACAAACCCCGTCATAAAAGCTCCCTCCACGGCGTATGATGAACCAAACACGCCATGGAGGGATTATTTGTGGACAGAATCTATGAGGATATTGCCCGCAGGACGGACGGCGACATATATCTCGGTGTTGTTGGGCCTGTGCGGACGGGGAAATCGACCTTTATCAAGCGCTTTATGGAAACGCAGGTCATCCCCAATATTGAGAACGTATACCGCAAGGAGCGGGCGCGGGATGAGCTGCCCCAATCCGGCTCTGGCCGCACCATTATGACGGCGGAACCCAAATTTGTGCCGGAGGAGGCCGTTGACATCTCTCTTGGGTCGGAAACCTCCGCCTCCGTGCGGCTCATCGACTGTGTCGGCTATATGGTGCCTGGGGCGGAGGGCCTGTATGAGGACGGCGCCGAGCGAATGGTGACGACCCCGTGGTACGACCACGAGATACCCATGACCCAGGCGGCGGAGGAGGGAACCCACAAGGTCATTGGGGAACACTCCACCATCGGCCTTGTTATCACCACCGACGGCAGCTTTGGAGACATTCCCAGGGAAAATTACGCCGCCGCGGAGGAGCGGGTCATTCGGGAGCTGCAAAGCATCGGCAAGCCCTTTGCCGTGATTTTAAACTCCGCCGTGCCGGAATCGGAAGGCGCGGTCTCCCTTGCGGCGGAGCTGGGCAGAAGGTACGGTGTTCCCTGCATGGCTTTGAACTGCCAGGAGCTGACGGACGCTGAGATACACGCAGTTATGAAGGCGGTGCTGTTCCAGTTTCCTCTCAACGAGCTTTCGGTCTGGCTGCCTGCCTGGGCGGAGGCCCTGCCGGAGGACAACGAGCTGAAGCAGTCCCTGTACAGCCTCCTTCTGGACGCCGGCACAAAAATTTCCGTGCTGCAGGACGCCTATGCCTGCCTTGACAGCATTGGCCAGAGCGAGCTTGTCAGCGAGACCCGGATATCCGGGGTGCAGGCCGGAATCGGTACGGCCAGCGCTGTGGTGGAGCTGAAAAGCAGCCTGTATTACCGCACTGTCAGCGAACAGTCAGGCTATGAGATCCAGGACGACGGGGATCTGATGGAGCTGCTGCGGTCACTGAAAGCCCTGAAGCAGGAGTATGAACATGTACACGAGGCCCTGACCCAGGCGCGGGAAACGGGCTACGGCGTCATTATGCCCGGCCCGGAGGACATGGTGCTGGAGGAGCCGAAAATCATCAGCCGGGGCGGAAAATACAGCGTCCGGCTCAAAGCCAGCGCCCCGGCCATCCATCTTTTCCAGACCCAGGTGGAAACGGAGGTGTCCCCCGCCGTGGGCGGGGAGAAGGCCAGTGAGCAGATTGTCAGCTTTCTGCTTCAGGGCTTTGACGGAGATATCAATCGTATTTGGGAATCCAACATCTTTGGAAAGTCTCTGTACGATATCGCCGAGGACGGCCTGACCACCAAGCTCCACCGTATGCCGAACAATATCCGAAACCGCCTTCGCACCACCATACAGCGCCTTGTAAACGACGGCGGGTACAGCCTTATCTGCATCATCATATAGCAGAAGCAGCGCCAAAGGCGGCTGCGCCGGGACGACGTCTCTCCCGCGCAGCCGCCGGGTGTTTTGCGCGAAAACAGTTGCGCCCCGGTGGGAATAAGGGGTATAATGAGGGAAAAAGAATTACGACAGAAGTACAAGGAGACAAAAAATGAGAGCTTTATCCAAAATTGCTTCCTCCCTCAAGCCCTCGGCCACGATGGCGGTAAACGCCGCCGTGAAGCAAATGCGCGCCGCCGGGGAGGAGGTATTCAGCTTCGGCGGCGGGGAGCCGGACTGGCCCACGCCGGACAACATATGCCAGGCGGGTATACAGGCCATTCAGGAAGGATTCACAAAATATACACCCGCATCCGGGACGCCTGAGCTGCGTTCCGCCATTGCCGAAAGACTGCGGGAGGACTACGGTCTCGACTATGAAAGCGGGCAAATCATCATCACCAGTGGGGGAAAACACGCCATTTATGTGGCGCTGTGCTGCCTTCTCGACCAAGGGGACGAGGTCATACTTCCTGCGCCCTACTGGGTTTCCTATCACGAGGCCATTCGCATGGCAGGGGGGACGCCAGTGGTTGTTTATGCACCGGAGGAGCAGGGCTTTAAGCTGACGGCCAGTCAGCTTGAGGCTGCCGTTACCCCCAGGACAAAGCTGTTTCTTTTGAATAACCCAGGAAATCCCACCGGCGCTGTCTACACGAGAGAGGAGCTGGAGGCGCTGGCGGCGGTATGCAAAAAATTCGATTTATATGTGCTGTCTGATGAGATGTACGGAAAGCTGGTGTACGACGACGCGGAGCTTGTCAGCTTTCCGTCCTTGAGCCAGGATGCCTGTCAGCGTACCGTGCTGATTAACGGCGCGTCCAAGGCTTACGCCATGACCGGCTGGCGCATAGGCTACGCGGCGGCTCCAAAGCACATCGCGGCGGCTATGGACGGGTAGGTATTTGTCCCAATCCACCGGCGCACCCCCGTCTGTCAGTCAGGCGGCGGCGCTGGAGGCTTTTTCCGGGCCGCAGGACGCTGTTGAACGTATGCGCCAGGGCTACGACCAGCGGCGGAAATATCTTGTGGAGCGGCTAAACAGCATGAAGGGCGTGTCCTGCACGATTCCCAAGGGGGCGTTTTATCTGCTGATTGACGTGCGGCCCCAGCTTGGCCGAACCCTGGCGGGTCGAAAAATCGAAAACGACACCGATTTTACCCAGGCGCTGCTGGAGGCGGAACACGTTGCTGTCACACCGGGCGCCGCCTTCGACGCGCCGGGCTATGTGCGCTGGTGCTACGCCTCGGCCATGGAGGAGATCGTCGAGGGCCTGAACCGACTGGAACGGTTCATCAGATAACCTGAATACATACGGGTTCCGGCTCATATAAGTTATCAAGAACGCAATGAGGTGGAGCGCGGATGTTTGATAAAATAAAGTGGTGGTATCCCTTAGTTCTAATCGTTATGCTGACAGCGGCAGTCCTGGCCCAGCCCTCCGAGGCGGAGACGGCGGAGGCGGAAGCCCCGGCCCCGGTGCTGGTCATCGACGCGGGCCACGGCGGCGCGGACGGCGGCGCCGTGGCGGCGGATGGGACGCTGGAAAGCGACCTGAACCTGGACATTGCCCTGCGGCTGGAGGCGCTGGCCGCCTTTTGGGGGGTGGACACGGTGATGACCCGCGACAGCGCGGAAATAGACTATCCGGCGGAGGCCGACACCCTGGCCGCCATGAAGCGGGCCGACCAGTACGCCCGCGCCGCGCTGGTCAACTCCACCGCCGGGGCCGTGCTTGTCAGCATCCATCAAAACAACTATCCTGCCGCCGCCCCCTGGGGCATCCAGGTCTTTTATGGCAGCGTCGCCGGAAGTGACGCCCTGGCCGCCGTCCTACAGGAAAACCTGACCGGGCAGCTATGCAGCAACACCCGGCGGCTGGCTGAGCCTATCGACAGCAGCATCTATCTGATGAAAAAGGCGAGCTGCACAGCAGTTCTTGTAGAGTGCGGCTTTCTCTCGAACGCGGAGGATTTGAGCAAGCTCAAGACCGAGGAATACCGCTTAGAGCTGGCGGCGGTTATCCTGGCCTCCTATCTGCAATATACACAAGGAATGATGACATGAAAGAGAAAACTGTTTTTTTCTGCTCCGCCTGCGGCCATGAGACCCCCCGCTGGCTGGGCCAGTGTCCCGCCTGCGGGGCATGGAACACCATGACAGAGGCCCCCGCCGCGCCCAAGGTGGCGGCAAAGGCCCGTCCCGTCCGCCGGTCTGTGCCCAAGCGCCTTTCCGAGCTGGACAGCCGGGACGACCCACGCTTTTCCACCGGCATACGGGAGCTTGACCGGGTGCTGGGCGGCGGCGCTGTGCGGGGTTCCATCGTCCTGTTTGGCGGCGCGCCGGGCATCGGAAAATCCACGCTGCTGCTCCAGGCCTGCGGCACCATTGCCCAGCAGGAGAGAATACTATACGTTACCGGCGAGGAGAGCGAACGGCAGATTAAAATGCGGGCCGAGCGCCTTGGCGTGAGCCACGACAGCATTTATATCCTGGCGGGAACAGATATAAACGACATCATTGCCGCCATTGAGGAAATTTCCCCGGAGCTTGTGATTGTGGACTCCATCCAGACCATATACGACCCGGCGCTGAACACCGCCCCCGGCAGCGTGGGCCAGGTAAAACAGTGCGCCATGGAGATCATGCAGCTTGCCAAAGCCTCCGGCTTTACTGCCTTTGTGGTAGGCCATGTGAATAAAGAGGGCGCTATCGCGGGGCCGAAGGTGCTGGAGCATATGGTGGACTGTGTGCTGTATTTCGAGGGGGACGGCAGCCTGAGCTATCGCATCCTGCGGGCGGACAAAAACCGCTTTGGTTCTACCAATGAAATCGGCGTTTTTGAAATGCGCCGGGAGGGGCTGCGGGAGGTACCGAACCCCTCGGAGGTCATGCTGGCCGGGCGGCCCACAGGCGTACCCGGCACCTGCGTCGCCTGCGTCATGGAGGGCAGCCGCCCGATTTTGGCGGAGGTGCAGGCCCTGGTCACGCCCACCAGCTTTTCCGTTGCCAGGCGAACCTCTAACGGATTTGATTATAGCCGGCTCTATCTTCTTCTGGCCGTGCTGGAAAAGCGGGGCGGTATGCGGGTCAACGCCTGCGACGCCTACATGAATGTGGTCGGCGGGCTGACACTGGACGAGCCAGCCGCCGACCTGGCCGCCTGTCTTGCCATTGCCTCCAGCTTTCGGGATATGCCCGTGCCGGACAAGCTGGCCGCCGTAGGGGAGGTGGGCCTGACAGGGGAGATCCGCAGCGTGCAGGCCCTGGATCAGCGCCTGTCCGAAATCGCACGGTTGGGCTTTACCCAGTGCGTCATTCCGTCCCGTGTTCGGGGGGAGCTGAAAAAGCCGGAGGGCATGGAGCTTATTCGGGTCAAAACCCTGCGGGAAGCGGTGGAGAAGGTTCTGTAATGCTTCTGATAGGCGCACGATACCGAAGCAGACTGGCCCGGCCCCTGGAACGGCTGGGGATGCAGGTGTGCTGGCTGCCGGACGATGCAATCCTCGACAGCCGTTTGGCAGGACACACCGATTTGCGTGTCTTCGCCGCCAAAGGACAGGCAGTGGTTGGGCTGGGGGTGTATCCCCATATTGTCAATATATTAACTAATTTAGGGTACTCTGTCCGGGCCGTTCTTCCGCAGGGGCCGAGCTATCCGGCGGACGCCGGGCTGTGTATCTGCGACACCGGCAGCGTTTTGCTCTGCAATCCCAAAACCGCAGCGCCGCAGGCTGTGGCGCTGGCGGATGGTCATGGTCATGCTATCGCTGTAGCCCAGGGATATACACGATGCGCCGTATGCGTTGTGACGCGGCGGGCTGTTATCACCGCTGACCACGGCATTGTCCAGGCTGTTTCCAAGCATCCTGCCGTCAATATGGACGTGCTGGAAATCACGCCGGGCTATGTAGCGCTGGACGGCTTCGAGTATGGATTCATCGGCGGCGCGTCGTTCAAGCTGAATCCGAACACCATTGCGTTCACCGGCACCCTGGACAGACACCCGGATAAGGCGGAAATTCTGTCTTTTATAGCCCGGCATGGCGTCAAGCCGGTCTTTTTGACCAATGACCCCATATTCGATATTGGCGGCGCTGTAATGCTGGAATAACACCATTTCTCCTCCCCTAAATTCGGCATAATATTTATTATGCCGAATTTTTAGTGAGTTTGCCTATGGACAAGAGAAGCCTCCCTCTGCTATTATTTTAAGCATTGGGAGGCTTTTTATGATAAACTACAAAGATGATTCATCCCAGCCCATGCGGGAATTTCTGGCCTATCACGATACCATCAAGGGCCAGTCCTCCGCAACGGTGGATTCCTATTATTTAGACCTGCGAACCTTTACCCGGTGGCTGTATATCAGCCGGGGCCTGGTTCCCAGGAACACAGCTATGGAGGACATCGACATTTCCGGGGCTGGACTGGAGCTTTACGGCTCCGTCACGCTGACGGAGGTTTATGACTTCCTGGCCTATCTGTCCCGTGACCGGGAATTAAACTCCGCCTCGCGGGCCAGGATGATGACCACCCTAAAGGGGTTTTACAAATACTTCACCGTCAAAACCAAGGCCCTGACCGCAAACCCTGTGGAAACCCTGGACGCTCCGAAGCTGCAAAAATCCCTCCCCCGCTATTTAACCCTGGAGGAAAGCCAGCGGCTCCTCTCTGCGGTGGACGGGAAAAACAAGGAACGGGATTACTGTATTCTGTGCCTGTTTCTCAACTGCGGGCTGCGTATATCGGAAATGCGGGCCCTGGATTTGGCCGACATACGCCAGGACTGTCTGCTGATACACGGCAAGGGCAACAAGGAGCGGATGGTATATCTGAACAGCGCCTCCATCGAGGCCATCCATAGCTGGCTGGCCGTGAGGCAAACCATCGCCGCCCTGGACGAAAACGCCGTGTTTCTCTCCAACCGGCGCAGGCGCATGAGCGTTGACGCCATACAGGTCATGGTACACAACACGCTCCTAAAGGCCGGGCTGGACGCGGAGCAATACTCCCCCCACAAGCTCCGCCACACCGCCGCCACCCTGATGCTGCAAAACGGCGTGGATGTCCGTACCCTCCAGGAGGTTCTGGGTCACGAAAATCTAAACACCACCCAGATATACACCCACATTGCAAACGAGGAGCTGCAATACGCCGCTGCCGCCAATCCCCTGGCGGAGTTCAGGCCGGAGGAAAAGTCGGACGAATAGCGTACAGTCCCTTACCCCCTCAAACGTCCCTCCGGCTTTATCAGCCGGACGCACAGAGGCATGGACAGAGCGGCGGTCAAAACGGCGGCGTAGGTCTCGGAAAACCAGGACGCAATGGGATAGCTGCCGGTGACAAGCTCCGCGGCAGTCCACAGGACGGCCGCGGCGGCGGTCAGGAGCATACTTGCCACAGCGGCCCGCTGATGGGCTTTCTTCCAGTATATTCCATAGAGGATGACGATGAAGATGGCCCCCCGGAGGGCATAAGCGCCGTACACCATGTCCAGTATCTGCCCCGCGTCCACCAGCAAAATGGCGCCCACGGCGCAGATGATCCCGGCGGCGGCCACAGCGACCCGATTGATCCGCAGCAGAGACGCCTCCGATTTCACCCGGAGGGAGCATATATCCTGGCTGAACATGGTTCCCACCGCCAGGAAAATAGGCGACGCGGTGGAAAAAATCGCCGCCAGGATAGCCGCCAGCACCAGGCCCCCGGCCACGGGCGGCAGGTTCATCATCAGAGCGGACAGGGCCAGCTTGCCGTCTGTCACAACATTCCCGGCAGTGTCCAGAAGGACGCCGTTCATGCTCATGATCCGCGCAATTATGCCCAGCACTGCCGTAATAATGCCGAAGGGCGCTACCACCAGGGCCGTCCACATACAGGCTTTTTTGGCCGTGACCTCATCCTTCGCCGCCAGCACCGGCTGTATACCCGCCTGGGCGGTGCAGGCCCCCAACATGGAGGCAATGACCCAGGACAGCACCTTTGGCCAGCCGATGGAAAAGGCTCCCACATAGTTGCCCCCCGTTTCCTCGTTCAGGGCGCTTATCCCCTCCCGGAGGGCCGCGCCGCCCCCAAGGCCGGATATGCCCAGAATCACCGCCAGGATAACGCCGAAATACATGACGGACAGATGCAGCATATTGGTGGCCGACACCACCTTCATGCCCCCAAGCATGGTGTAGCATATGATGACGGCGGCGAATATGGCCACCGACCAGGCGTATGGCAGCCCCAGCAGAGACTGCCCCAGCTTGCCGACGGCCACCATTTGGGACAGGCCCACCCCCAGCATCACCAGGCATAAAATCACGCTGGACACCACGCGGGCCTTCACGCCGTAAAATCGCTCCACAATCCCCGGAACCGTCACCTTCTCCAGGCTGCGGTACAGCCGGGCAAAGCACAGGGCCAGAAACAGCACCCCCAGGGCGTTTGCCAGGGTGTACCACATTCCCGAAAGGCCATAGAGAAAGCCGTATTCCGCCACGCCGCTGGTAGCCGTGCCGCCCAGCCACTCCCCGGCGGAGGCGCACACAATGGCCGGAATCCCAAGACCCGCCCCACGAAAGGCGGCCCCGGCTCCGGCCCTGCGCTGGGTGCGGCATACCGCCAGCCCTATCCCCACCGTGACCGCCACATAGGCGGCCACAATCCAAATCTGTAGGCTCAAGGCCTATTCATCTCGCTTTCTGTTAATTTTCACTTAGCTGATTAACATTGGTATTATACCAAGGTTTTATATATCTGTCAACATACGGCCCCTTCCGAAGGCAGAAAAGGTTGCCCCAAGTCAAAAATGGTAGTATACTATGGCTATGCGATATGATAAGCGAAGCGAAAAAATGAAATCGACGGGAGTTCAACAACATGAAATACTTATTGGTTATCGGCGACGGCATGGCGGACAACCCTGTGCCGGAGCTGGGAAATAAAACACCGCTGGAGGTGGCGGACAAGCCGGTCATCGACGACCTGTCCCGCCGGGGCGTTTTGGGCAGCGTTATCAACTGTCCAAAAAAATTCGAGCCGGGCAGCGCTACGGCCATCATGTCCATTTTCGGGGCCTCTCCCCTTCGGTACTATCATGGCCGCGGGCCGCTGGAGGCCGCCGCACAGGGCGTAAAGCTGGCGGACGGAGACATGGCCTGCCGATGCAATATGGTCACACTGGAGGACGGGGACGCCCCCTATGAGCAGCGGCGCATATTGTCCCACAGCGCCGGTTCCATCGAGGGAGACGTGTCTGACCGGCTGATTACAGAGCTTTGGGCCAGCCCCGATTTTTCCGCCCTGGCAAAAAAATACCGGGTCAGCATTAACCCCGGCTCCTCCTTCCGGCATTTCGCCGTGATGAGCGGCGCGGATATTACGGGCATGAAGCTCATCCCCCCTCACGACCATCTGGGCGAGGTGATCGGTCCCCTGGCCCCCTCCGGCTGTCAGGCGGCCCAGGCGCTGGAGGAGCTTCAGGAGGCGGCCTTCCGCTTCCTTGACCATCACCCGCTGAACGAAGCGCGCCGCGCCGCGGGAAAAATGCCCGCCAACGCCATATGGTTCTGGGCGGAGGGTACCGCCGCCGTGCTGCCCGACTTCCAGAAAAAGTATGGCCACACGGGGGAGGTTGTGTCCGCCGTTCCCCTGGTGCAGGGCATTGCGAAGCTGTCCGGTCTGCCAGCTCCTGTTGTCCCCGGCGTCACCGGGGAGATCGACACCAACTGGGAGGGAAAATGCGAAAAGACCATCGAGATACTCTCCCGCTGTGATTTCGCCGCCCTGCATATCGAGGCCCCGGACGAGTGTACCCACAACGGGGACACGCCGGGCAAGCTGCAAAGCATTGAGTGGCTGGACAGCCGGGAGGTCTCCCCGATTGTGAAATGGCTCCAGGACTGCGGGGAGGATTACCGCATTCTCATCCTCTCCGACCACAAGACGCTGACCTCCAACCGCGCCCATGACGGCGACCCTGTCCCCTTCCTGATATACGACAGCCGGGAAGTGAAATGCTCTGGCCTGTCCTACACAGAGGCCAACGGCCTGAAAACCGGCATCAACCTGCCTGACGGCACTGTGCTGCTGAATATGCTGTTTGAGAAATGATTGTTCACGCCAACGGAAAGCTGAATCTGTCCCTGGACGTGCTGGGCCGCACCGATGACGGATATCACGACCTGCGTATGGTCATGCAGTCCGTGACCTTTGGGGACGACCTGGACATAAAGCTGACAAAGGATGGGTCGTTTTTCATTGACCCCGGTCAGCGGTATCTGCCCCGCGACGAGAAGAATCTGGCCCTCCGCGCCGCGCAGGTATTCCTAAAGGGTACCGGCCTGGGGGCCAGCATACGGGTGACAAAGCGGCTGCCTGTGTGCGCCGGGCTGGGCGGCGGCTCTGCGGACGCCGCCGCTGTGCTGATGGCTCTCAACCAGATGACCGGCGCGGGAAAGACCACAGAGGAGCTGTGCGAGCTGGGGCTTCAGCTCGGAAGCGACGTCCCCTTCTGTGTCCGGGGCGGCACCGCCCTGGCGGAGGGCCGGGGCGAAAGGCTGACCCCTGTCCCTGCGCTGCCGGACTGCCCCATTGTTATCTGCAAGCCTGCCTTTGCCATCTCCGCCCCGGAGCTGTTTGGCCGCATCGACGCCAGGCGCAGCCGTCTTCGTCCAGACACGAAGGGGATTCTGGCCGCCCTGGAGGGACAGGATCTGTACGGCGTGGCGCGGCGGATGTACAACGTGTTTGAGGACGTGCTGGAGCGGCGGCAGAGCGCCATACCGGCCATCAGGGGTCAGCTCATTGACCTGGGCGCGGTCAACGCCGTGATGACCGGCACCGGCAGCGCCGTCTTTGGCCTGTTTGACGATGAAAAGGCCGCGAGCGCCGCTGTGGAGGCCCTCTCCCCCGCCAATCAATGCTGTGTTCTCACTCGCCCCGCAGATACAGGGTGCGTCCTTTTGTGAAATTTTCCCATTTCCTGTATAAAAAAAGCAGCTCACCGCCAATAATTATGGCGGTGAGTTTTTTATGAAAAGCGAAAAATTTAAGTTTCATCTGCGTCCCTGGGAGATTGCACTGCTTTTGGCATTGATTGTTGCCTTCGCTGCGGGGATATGGGCCCAGCGGACGCAGGACAGGCTGTCAGGGCAGCTAATCCGTCTGCACGTGATCGCAAATTCTGACAGCAGCCAGGACCAGGCGGAAAAGCTGCAATTACGGGACAAGGTGCTGGCCCTGCTCTCCCCCCTTCTGGCCGACTGCGAAACCCAGGAGGAGGCCGCTGCCGTCATCACAGAAAACATGGAGGCCATAGAGGCCCTTGGAGACGTATCGGTCAGCCTGGAAACGGAATATTACCCTACGCGGGCGTATAACACCTTCTCTCTCCCCGCCGGGGAGTACCTCTCCCTGCGGGTGGAGATTGGCCAGGGCCAGGGGCATAACTGGTGGTGCGTGGTGTTTCCGCCCCTGTGTACCGAGGCGCTGGCGGAGGACACCGGGGACGCGGCAGCGGCCTTCCGCCTCCCGTCCCAGGAGGATGAGAGCCTGATTACGCAGGACGGCGAGGGCTATATTCTCCGCTTTCGTCTGGTGGAGCTTTGGGGCGAGCTGAAGGAGGCGCTGAGCTAGATTCTGGCCGGGGTCGGCAGCTCCAAATCCTCTCCGGGGTCGTCCTTGGAGGCAATGGACACCGGGCCGTTTTGGATTGTCACCACCGTTTTTCCCGGCTGGGTCATCACCATCAGGCTGCCGAATTTATCCACAGCAAAGGCGAAGCCGTACAGGGGTACTCCCCGGTACATCACGTCCACATGGTTCATCAGCGTCAAGCACAGGCGGCAGTAATCCTCCATCCGCGCCTGGTGGTTGGCCGGGTACTCCCCTGTCAGGGCCGCCAGGTCAGAGGCCACCGGGGCCATAAGCTCCTCCACAGGCGGCGCGTTATCTGGATGGAGGGTAAAGAGAAAGGCAATGCCGCCCTGGGTCATTCTGGCCCGCAGACTGCCTACAGGCTTTTCCTCCAGCACCACGTCGCAGGGCCAGTATATTCTGGCCTGGCTCCCTATGGCGCGGCACAAAGACGCCGCCGCCATATGGGGCAGGCACCGGGCCTCCCCCGCCGGGCAGTGAAGCGCCGTGGACACGGCGACGGCCGCCCGGCCCTCCCCTTCCGCCGCCCGCATCTGCCCTGG
>JAJQFY010000095.1 GCA_021200935.1 Oscillospiraceae bacterium | reverse complement strand
CCACGGTACCGCCCACCTCCGCCCCCAGCAGCGACACGAAAGCCTTCGGCCTGACGGAGGTTCCGGCGGGGCTGACCTATGAGACAGTGGAGGCCCTGGAGGCCGACCTGGTGGAAAGGGTACTCCAGGCCGCCGCCTCAGAGAAATACACCGCCGAGAACACCGCGGTTTACAACGTGCTGATCAGCACCGACGGCGGCGTGACCTGGCGGGAGCCTACGGAGGAGGACTTGGAAAACGGGGAAATCACCATCATCATCCCCTATCCAGACGGGACGGACAAGAGCTATGTGTTTACCGCCCTTCATATGTTCACCGTCGGCGACAAGGCCGGTGAGACAGAGACCCCTGTGGTGACGAACACCGACAGCGGTCTGCAAATGACCCTCCACGGCCTGTCCCCCGTGGCCCTGGCCTGGACGGAGGCCCCCGCGGCCACAGCCGCCGCCACCGCCGCAGCCGCAACTGCCGATCCCGCAGCCACCGCCCCCAGCACCGGGGACGAGGCCCACACCGCCCTGTGGCTGGCCCTCCTGGCCGCCACCGCCTGGGGCCTGGCCGTCATCCCGGTCAGCGCCAGGAAAAAGAGCAAATAAGCCAAACCCAAACCGCCCTCATGCCAAGGCATGAGGGCGGTTTTTTGTCTCCGCTCCTCTTATTTTTCCCGCCGGGCGCGGAGGATGCCGGCGGCAGTCAGGACTGCGCCGACGGCCAGACTGGCGAACAGGAGGATGGCCGCGATATTCCCGTCAATATACTGGCCGCTCCACTGGGTCAGATTGAAATAAAACCAAGGACAGGAGACGCGCAGAAAGCAGTTGTTGATCAGCGGATCCGCAAAGGCCAGAAACGTCCCTATGAGCGCCACCGCGAGACCGGCGCGGACCAGGCGGTTGGCGGGCAGATAGCGCAAAAGCAAAAACACAGCCCACACCACGGCAGCGCACAGGACGGCGATACCGAAGGCCGTGCGGTAGTAATCCCCAGACGCATTGTTATAAAGTCCGATGACCGCCAGCATGACCGCCAGACAGAGCGTGTCCCACAGAAGAACAAGCAGCCCCCGGTTCCGCCCGAAAAACCGCCCCAGGGGCAGGCTTCCGGCCACGCAGGGGAGAAAAGGTACAGACAGGCCGAATATCACACACACCGCCGTCACCAAAAACCACCGGCCTCCCGTGTACAGGCAGCAGGTCAGAAGCAGCAGAAGAAGGCTGCCGACGAAGGCGGTCAGCGTCCACAGTCCCTGCCTTCGGGGGCAGACCAGCGGCACCACCGTGACAGAGGCGAACACCAGAAGCGCCGTCAGCACGATGAAAAACCAGTCCAGCCTGTGGTCTGCCGCCAGATTCACAATAAGACACACCAGCACCGGCACGATCAGTACGCAGCCCAGGACTGCCGCTGTCCGGCGGCGCTCCTTTCTTCTGTGGCGCTCCACCACCTGGCAGGCCTCTCTTTGAAGCGCCGCCTCACAGCCCTGATTTTCCAGCCGCTCCAGCAGGGCGGCGCAGTCCTGACATCCGCCGATATGCTCCCGCACCAGCGCCGCGCTGGCAGGGCTGCACGCGCCGTCCGCGTACAGGGGCAGCAGGTCGCGGATGACCTCACAGTTCATTTCCATATTCATCCATCCTTTCCTGCATTTTCAGGCGGGCGCGGTGATAGGTCACGCGGGCCCAGTTTTCGCTTTTTTGGAAAATGGCCCCAACCTGCCGGAAGGACAGCTCCCCAAACACCCGGAGCTGAAAGACCTCTTTGTATGGCTCCGGGAGCTGGTGCAGAATCACATGGATGCGAAAGGCCGCGTCCTTATCCGCCGTCCGGCTCTCCATATCCTGCGCCGGGGCGATTGGTTCCTCCTCCAGCGGCCCGCAGCGGGACCGGCGGCGCAGCTCGTCGGCATAAAGATTTTTCGCGATAGCGCACAGCCATGTCAGCTCTGAACACTGGCCCCGGTATTGACCGTAGTGGAGCATAGCCTTGAAAAATGTCTGTTCCGTCAGCTCCTCTGCCAGGCTCTGCTCCCTGGTCTGGGCCATCAGGAAGGAATACACCTGCATATAGTAGGCGTTATACAGCCGTTCCCCCTCGTCCATGTGACCTCACCTCCTGCCTGTTCGCCAATTAGACGGACATTCCTGCCATTCGTTACAAAATTTCCGCAAAAAATTTTCGGGACATGGAAGCGCCTGCCGTTCCCATGTCCCGAATCGTCTCTTTTTATGTTACGGCTGGTTCAGCACCGCAGCCGCTATGTCCGGGTAGTTCGTCATCACCGCGTCCGCGCCGATGGATTGGAGGCGGGCCATCTCCTCCGGGTCGTCGATGGTCCAGTACTGGACGGCAATGTTATAGCGGTGGGCATAGTTTACCACCCGCGCCGTACCCAGGTTTATGACATAATCCGTGGTGGGGATCTGCAGGGCCTGGAAGCCGAAGGTGTCCTCCTCCACATTCAGGTTCAGCAGGGCGCAGAGGTAGAACTTTACGCACTCCATCACCCCGGCGCTGCGGAGCATATCGGGGTAATTTTCGTCCATATAGGCCGTCACCTCGTTGTGGAAGGTGCCGACCACAGTCTTCTCCAAACAGCCGTATTCCGCCAGGATGGCATACAGCTTGTCCGCCGCCTCATAGCCCAGCTCACCGCTGTTTTTGATCTCGATGATATAGCCGTAGTCTCCGGCGGATTCCAGGTATTCCAGGGCCTCCTCCAGGGTGATGATCCGCAGGTCGTCCGGCACCTGATCCCCGGTCAGCCCGGCGTAGGGCATGGTGCCGTCCTCCGCCTCGAACTGGGCGCCCATGTTCAGGTTTTTCAGCTCCGCCAGGGTCTTGGCGCCTACATCCACGTTCTCCTCCCCGAAATATTCCGCCGCGTCGCTGGTGCGGTCCAGGGTGGCGTCGTGGAGCAGAACCAGCGCGCCGTCCGCCGTCAGATGCAGGTCGAACTCAAAGATATCCAGCTCGTACTGGTCGCTCTCCACGCAGTTTTTCAGAGCCATCATGGTGTTCTCCGGGGCGATGCCGCCCCCCGCCCGGTGGCCGGACAGCATGGTGGTTCCCAGGCTGGTGATCAGGGGGTTGCTGGCCCCGTCCGATTCCTCCGGCACGGCGCTGGAATCCCGGGTCACGACCCAATACAGAATACCCACCAGCACCACCAGCACCAGCAGGATAATACCGATGATCTTCAGCGCCTTTTTGACCTTCTTCCCCATGGGGCAGCCCTTGGCAAACCAGGGGAAGGTCAGGGGCCAGACCAGAATGGCCGCCGCCACCACGATGAAATACCGCACCGCATGGGCCACATCATGGCCGCCGAACAGGGCCAGCAGGGGGGATTTCAACGCCGTCCGCAGGAGCATGACGAAGGCCACGCCCAGGGCCACCTTCAGCACCTGGGCCCAGCCGGGGCCTTGGTGTCGAATTTTATGTATTTCCGTTCCAGGGGGCAGCCCACCAGCACGCCCGGGGCGCAGCCCAGCATGGTATAGCTGTTTTCCAATGCCTCGGCCAGGTTGTCGCTGTCAATGTCGGCGGGCCAGGCATAAAACTCCACAAACAGGGCCGCCCCCAGGGCCAGGGCGGAGACGACGCCGAAGACGATCAGGGTAATCCGGGGCTTTTCCTCGCTCCTTTGGAACAGCGGATACAGCCCAAACACCAGCGCAAGGCCGATGGCAAGGCCCACCCCCACGTCCGCCGGGGTGTGAACGCCCAGATACATCCGGGACAGAGCCACCAGGGCCACAATGACGATGCAGACCCACCGCAGCCAGGTCTTTTTGGTAAACCGGGCGATGCCGCCGAAGGAGACGGCGGTGTTCTGGCTGTGGCCGCTGGGGAAGGAATAGCCGGTGGCCCCCTCCCTGGCGCTCTCCACAATGGTGAAATCCGGGTCACGCACCCAGGGCCTTGGTACCTGGCAGGTGATTTTCAAAAACTGATTCACCACCGTGCCGCCCACCCCGGCGGCGATCAGGTAATGCCCGTCCCGCTTGCTGACACACCAGTATACTATAATGGCCAGCACAATGAACACGCTCTCCCCGCCCAAGGCCGTAATGGCGGAGAAAAACCCGTTCAGCACCGGGGTCCTAAGCCCCTCCAGAAAATACAGAAAGCTCATATGCCACCTCGTTATCAGGTTATGAGGGTATTGTACCATATTCACGGGAAAAGTAAAACCAGGTTTTGGTAAAATGTTGGCAGGAAACGAACACCGTCGATTGTATGTTGACTTTTAATGGTCATAGTTATATAATTTATCCGATTAATTAGCGAACTAAACTCCTGTAATCTCCATAAGACAAAAAAGAGGACAAGCCCGTGGTATTTTCAAGTCTGACATTCCTGTTTTTCTTTCTGCCCATCACCCTGGCGGTAAATTTTCTTCTGCCGAAAAAGGTACGGAACTACTGGCTTTTGGCGGCCAGCCTGGTGTTTTACGCCTGGGGCGCGGGGAAATTTGTGCTGGTGATGATCGCCTCCATCCTGGTGAACTATGTGTTCGCCCGGCTGATAGACGGCAGCAGCAATGAGCGCTTTCGCAGGGTCTGCCTGGTTCTGACCGTCGCCGCCAACCTGGGGGTGCTGTTCTACAACAAATACATGAACTTCTTTACCGAGAATTTGCAGAAAATTTTCGGGGATTCCGTCGTTGTCACCAATATTATTCTGCCCATCGGCATATCCTTTTTCACCTTCCAGGCGCTGTCCTATGTGGTGGACGTATACAGAAAAGACACGCCGGTGCAGAAAACCCCTACTACCTGGGGCTGTATATCGCCTTCTTCCCCCAGCTGATCGCAGGCCCTATCGTGCGCTACCGCACCATTGCGGATCAGATCGAGGAGCGCACCATCACAGCGGAAAAATTCGCCTCCGGGGTCAGCCGTTTCTGCGGCGGCTTCGCCATGAAGGTGCTGTTGGCGAACAATCTCTCTGTGGTGGCGGACGCGGCCTTCGACCTGTCCGCCACGCCGGGGAGCCTGAGCGTCTGCTTCGCCTGGCTGGGGCCCTGGCCTATTCCCTGCAAATTCTCTTTGATTTCAGCGGCTACTCCTCCATGGCCATCGGCCTGGGCCGGATGTTCGGCTTTGAGTTTCTGGAGAACTTCAACTATCCTTATATCTCCAAAAACGTCACCGAGTTCTGGCGGCGGTGGCACATGTCCCTGGGCCAGTGGTTCCGGGACTATGTCTATTTCCCCCTGGGCGGCTCCAGGGTGGATAAAAAATATAAGCTGGTGCGGAACCTGTTCGCAGTCTGGATTCTGACCGGCATATGGCATGGGGCCAACTGGACGTTTATCTGCTGGGGCCTTGGCTATTTTATCCTGCTCACCTTCGAAAAGCTGACAAATCTCCCAAAACGCGAACTGCCGCGGGGGGTGTCAGCGCTTTACCGCATATTCACCCTGCTCTGCGTCCTGCTGGGCTGGGTGGTGTTCCGGGCGGACAATCTGCGGTACGCCAAGCGGTATCTGTTCGCCATGTTCGGCCTGGCGGGGAATACTTTTACAGATAACAACGCCATTCGCTACGCCAACGATTATAAAATCCTCCTGGTGATCGCCCTGATCTGCTGCACCCCGGCCCTGAAAAAGCTGAAGGAATGGCTCTGCCGCAAGTGCAGGGCGGAGGCCGCTGTCACCGCCGTCTTCGACCTGTGCGCCGTAGGGCTGGTCATCGTCTCCGTCTCCTATCTGGTGATGGGCGGGAACAACCCCTTTATTTACTTTAACTTTTGACGGGAACGGAGGGTGCAAAAATGCTGTGCGCACTGAAAGCAAAAATAAACGCCAAAACCATCGTCCTGCTGATTCCCTCGGCCATTTTTCTGGTGTTCATCTTCTATATGCTGGCTGGAACCATAACCGGGGAGGTGGAGGAGACCATTAAGGACACAGAAATATCCTTTTATGGCTTTTCCCAGCTCTCCGGGGAATTTGAAGACAGCTTGCAGGAGAATTTTTATCAGAAGAATGATTTTATTAATCTGAATGGGCTGACCACGCGGGTGCTGGGGATCAACACGCTGAACGATCGTTATAAACTGGCCAACGGGTACCTGGCTCGTACCGAAAACGAGGTGGATACTTCCGATTACTCAGCCAGTGTGATCGAGCTGGACGAATTTTTAAGCGCCCGGGGGATTGAGTTTTTATATGTTTTAGCGCCAAGCAAGGAAGCCTTTTATGGTACTGAATTTCTTCCAGGGTACAGCAGCAGTGCAAGGGAAAATATAGACAGCATGATTTCCGCCCTGGACAGTGCCGGTGTGGATACGCTGGATATGGACGCATGGTTCGAGGAAAACGGCTGGAGCATGGAGGACGTTTATTTTATCACCGACCACCACTGGATGCCCCAGGCCGGACTGGCCGCGGCCAGGGTGACAATGGAGCTTCTCTCCCAGCAGGGGCTGGCGGAGTATGACAGTACACTGTTGGAGGATGAGAGCTGGACGGTAACGGTGCTGGAGGACTGGTTCCTCGGCAGCCACGGAAAGCGGGTGGGTACCCTTTATGCCGGAGTGGATGACATTTCTGTATGCACCCCAAATTTTGCAACAAATTACACCTGCTCCGGCCTGAAACGGTATACGACAACATGGTATTACAGCGACACAATCCTGGATTTAGAATACGCGGAAGAAATTGACTATTTTAATGACAACCCCTATTGCGTGTATATGATCGCAGACTACCCCATCCGCACCACCATCAACACGGAGGCCGCAAATGATCTCCGCGTTTTGATCATGGGGGATTCCTTTAAAATGCCATATGAGTATTTTTTAACTACACAATTTCAAGAGGTCTTCACCATAGATCTACGCTATTATTCAGACGGTACCTTGACTCAATATATAGAAGAAATTCAACCTGATATAGTGCTAATGTGCTTAAGCACAGACGACGTGATCAATGTATCTATTAATGACTTCGGCACCGCCGAATACGAGGCTGCGCTGGCCCAGACGACGGCGGACGGGCTGTCCTTTATCGACCTGCCTGACGCGGCCCTGGCAGCCTCGGACGGCGCCAATAGCTTCACCGTTCTCTGCACTGACCTGACCCCCGGCCAGACCTATACCCTGACCGTGGACAGCACCGCCTATTCCGGCGGGGAGGATTTATACGTCCAGACCACACTGCAAGGCCTCTCTACCAACAAGGCTATATACAACCGCTACTTCGACGCCAACAGCGCGGAAACCCAGTCCTGGATCTTCACCGTCCCGGAGGGCAGCGACACCTACGCCATTTATTTCTACGCCGGTACAAAGGGCCACACCGCCAACGTCTCCGCCTCCCTTGAGGGCATACGGCTGTATACGGGCATTTACGAGCAGCCGTAAATACACGCTAAAAACCAGGAGCCACCGCCAAAAGGCCACAGCTCCTGGTTCAGTATTTTGGCGGGCCGCCGCCCGCAGCCGCGACACAGCCGCAGAGGAATCATTCCGAAAGGGCGGCCCAGCGGTCATAGGCTTCGTCCAGCTTTTCCTGCAGGGCGGCCTTTTCCTCCGCAAGCTCCATGAGCTTTTGGTAGTCGGTGGCGTTTTCCTGCTCCTGGGCTTCCAGGCGGGCCAGCTCCCCCTCCAGCTTTTCAATCTCCCGCTCTGCTTTGGCAAGCTGCTTGGAGCGGTCAGCAGGG
>JAJQFY010000222.1 GCA_021200935.1 Oscillospiraceae bacterium | reverse complement strand
CCTTCAAGGCCGCCAGCACGGCGCTGACCTGGAAGGCGTCAGGCTCCTGGGACTTTTGGGGGGAAACGCTCTGCTGCCCCCCGGATTTCTGCCCCTGGGCTGGGGACTTGTCCCGGCGGTTCAGGGCGGACAGCACCGCGTCCACCTGGTCGGGGTCCGCGTCGTCCCAGGCGTCCTCCGCCTGGCTCCGGCGGCCCGTCTTTTTTGTGCGGGAGGAAAAGAAATCCTCGTCGAAGACAAAGGGATCGCCGCCCTCTGCCGTGTCCTTCGCTGTATTTCTGCCCTGGGTGTTGTCACCCACCAGGTCGTCAAAATTCGGAAGGTCAAAATCGTCATCTGGGGTTTTGTGCGACATGAAAACTCTCCTTCACAAATGTCACCTCAAAAGGCGCTGCGTCATAGTATGACTTGGATGAACCGCGCACCGCCGTCTATACCGCGCTGGCGGCGGCCTCGATAAATCTCAGCGCGGAGAAAGGGCTTTTAATATGTTCTGCAATTCCTGCAATAACGGCGGCTGGCTCTGGATCATCATTATCCTGATCCTCCTGTTCTCCTGCGGCACCGGCTGCGGCTGTGGCTGCGACAACAACTCCTGCGGCAACGGCTGCTGCTGACCTCTATCGTCTATAGAAAAAAGACATTTTCGCTCTACACACCTGGGGACTCATATGAGTCCCTCTTTTTTTATAAGGGAAAATATCTCCTGACTTTTCTCGCGGGCCTCTCTCTCCCGCCCGTCCTTTTCCCAGGCGATGACCTGCCAGCCGTAGTGGGCGGCGGCCAACTTCCCTGTGGCAAGGCACTGGCGGAGATATTGCTCGTCCTGCTCGTGAATATCCGGCCTCTCCCCCTGGGCCGCCGCACGGCGGCGGATGCGGGAAAGGGAGGTGGCAATATCCACGTCCAGGTATATTACCATATCCGGCCTGGGAAGCTCCAGGCGGATATACTCGAAATCGTACAGCCAATCGAAAAACGCGCCAAGCTCCGCCCTGGGAACCTTGCTGCCCTGGTGGACGGCGTTGGAGGTGGTGTAGCGGTCTGCCAGTATCAGGCCGCCGGACTCGTATATGCCGCCCCAGTCCTGCTTATAGGCGGCGTATCTGTCCACGGCGTAAAAGGCGGCGGCGGCGCAGGCGTTCACGTCCTCCGGCCTGCTTCCAAAGGCGCCGGACAGGTAAAGGCGTATCAGCGCCGAGGACTCCTCTTGGTAGCGGGGAAACACCGTACTGTGAAATTGTATGCCCTCCTGCCGGAAACGTTCCTGAAGCAGCCTGTATTGGGTGCTTTTTCCGCTCCCGTCTATACCCTCCAGCACAATCAGCTTTCCGCTCTCCATTGTTTCGCTCTCTCTTTCAATACCGCCGCCGCGAAAAGGGGCAGACGGCTCTGTCGTTTTATTCTTCCCGGCTCCTGAAAAAGGCGGTAGAGCCATTCCAGGCGCAGGCGGATCCATATATGTGGGGCGCGCCGCTTCCGTCCGGCCAGCACATCCAGGCATCCGCCCAAACCGGCCATAAGCCCCACAGGAAGTTTTCCCCTGTGGGCTGCCATCCAAAGCTCCTGCCTGGGGGAGCCGAGACACACCAGCAGCAGGTCGGGCTGCGCCGCCTTTATCGCCTCCAGCACCGGCTCCTCCTTTTGGAAATAGCCGTCATGGACGCCGCAGACGGCCACGCGGGGGAATTGCGCCTCTATCCGCCGTCCCGCCTGTTCCGCCACGCCGGGCCTTCCCCCCAGGAGGAACACCCGCCCCTCCACTTCCGCCAGCAGCGCCAGCAAAAAGTCATAGCCGCTGGCCCGCTCCGGCACGGGGCATTGCAGCACCCGGCTGGCCCAGACGATGCCCACGCCGTCGGCCAGGGTCATATCCGCCCCGGCAATGGCGGAGCGCAGGGCCTCGTCCCTCCGGCAGGCCCATACAATCTCCGGGTTTGGGGTGCAGACATAGGAACAGCGCCGCCGCCCCATTTCCTCCGCAGCCCAGGCCACGGCCTCGGCTATGGTAACGGGGTCAAAATCCACCCCCAGGACAGAGGCTTTCATATCTGAGAGAATACCTCCCCGATATTGCCCCGGACAATTAAATCTGCCGCGCCGTCTCTCGGCGTCTGGCCCCGGTTCACCAGCACCAGCTTATGGCCCTGGTAGTAGTTGATCAGCCCCGCCGCCGGGTAGACAGCCAGGCTGGTGCCGCCAATGATGAGCATATCCGCACGGGAAATATACATGACGCTCCGCTGGAGAATATCCTCATCCAGAGACTCCTCATACAGCACCACGTCCGGCCTGACAACCCCGCCGCAGGCGCTGCACTTCGGCACGCCTTCGCAGTCGTTTATATAATCCGCCGGATAGGCCCGGCGGCACCTGGCGCAATAGCACCGGGCGGTGGAGCCGTGCAGCTCCAGCACATTCCGGCTGCCTGCCGCCTGGTGCAGACCGTCTATATTCTGGGTCAGGATGGCCTTGAGCTTCCCCTCCTGCTCCAGCTCCGCCAGACGGCGGTGGGCCGCGTTGGGCTTCGCCCCATGCACCACCAGCTTTGCGTGGTAGAAGCGGTAAAACTCCTCCGGGTCACGCTCAAAGAAGCTGTGGGACAGGATGGTCTCCGGCGGATAGGCCCACTGCTGGTTATACAGACCGTCCACACTGCGGAAGTCCGGGATGCCGCTCTCCGTAGAGACACCGGCCCCGCCGAAAAAGACAATATTATCACTTTCCGCCACCCATTGCCGCAGCCGTTCAATTTCCTCGCTCATATCAAGGGCCTCCTCACTGCCAGCGTTTTGCCCGGCCATGATAAATCATCTTATTATAATATATCCAAAATGGTTTTTCAATAAAAATTCCCGTTTTGTCAGCCCCTTCCTGGCACAACTGGGAGAAAATGACAAAAAACACGGGACAAGCCCGTGTTTTTTGCAATTTTGGGGGGATAAAAAGAAGAGAATTAATAATAACGCTTATGTTTGTTCTTCCGTGCCGCTTCAGATTTCTTCCGGCGCTTAACGCTGGGACTCTGGTAATACTCCTTACGGCGAAGATCGTTCATAACGCCAGCTTTGGCGCAGCTCCGCTTAAAGCGCTTGAGCGCGTTATCGAGAGATTCGTTCTCCTTCACATGGATTTCCGACATTTTATTTTTCCCTCCCTCCGAATACGCCTCATTATGTGCTTAATATGTTCTCTTTTCCCGAACCTTGGTTATTATAATGTTTTGCCGCCGGGTTGTCAAGAAATTCTTACTTTTTTGGCTTTAAAATTAAGTTGATAAGCCGGTTGGGGATGACGATGGAGCGCACAAGCTCCATGCCATCTATGGCCTTTTGCACCTTTTCGCTGGCCAGGGCGGCGGCCAGCACGGTTTCCTCCGAGGCGTCTGTGGGTACGGTGACAGTGGTTTTCAGCTTGCCGTTGATTTGAACGGCAAGCTCCTGCTCCGCCTCCTGGGTCTTGGCCTCGTCGTATTCCGGCCAGGGCTGGGCCATGGCGCGGCCCTCAAAGCCCTGGATCTCCCACAGCTCCTCGGTTATATGAGGGGCAAAGGGACTGAGAAGCATCAGAAGCTGCTTCATGTCGCCCCGGCTGGGCTTGGTGTCGTAAAACTGGTTCACAAGGCTCATCATGGCGGCGATGGCCGTGTTGAACTTCATCTCCTCGATGTCCTCCGACACCTTTTTGATGGTGCGGTGGATGGCGCCCTCATTGGCGGCAGTCAGCTCGTCTCCCTCCAGGGGATTTTCCGCCAGCGCCCAAATTCTGTCCAGAAACCGCTTGCAGCCCTTGACCGCCTTATCCGACCAGGTGGCAGCCTTCTCAAAATCGCCGATGAACATGACGTACACCCGCAGGGTATCCGTGCCGTACTGAGCTACCACGTCGCCGGGGTTCACCACGTTGCCGCGGGATTTGGACATTTTCACGCCGCCCTCACCCAGAATCATGCCGTGGCTGGTGCGCTTTTTATACGGCTCCTTGGTGGGAACCACGCCGATATCATAGAGGAATTTATGCCAGAACCGGGAGTACAGCAGGTGCAGCGTTGTATGCTCCATGCCGCCGTTATACCAGTCCACGGGGGACCAGTAATCCAACGCCTCCTTTGAGGCCAGGGCGTCCTTGCCGTGGGGGTCGGTATACCGCAGGAAGTACCAGCTTGAACCGGCCCACTGGGGCATGGTGTCCGTCTCCCGCTCCGCCGGGCCGCCGCACTTGGGGCATTTGCACTCCACCCAGCTACGCATATTGTGCAGGGGACTTTCGCCGGTGTCGGTGGGTTCATAGCTCTCCACCTCCGGCAGAACGATGGGCAGCTCCTCCTCCGGCACAGGAACCCAGCCGCAGTTCGGGCAGTTTATCATGGGGATCGGCTCGCCCCAATACCGCTGGCGGGAGAACACCCAGTCCCGGAGCTTATAGTTAATTTTCCGGGTACCAAGGCCCTTTTCCTCCAGCCAGTCCAGCATTTTCTCCTGGGCCTCCTCCACATGGAGACCGTCCAGGAAGCCGGAATTGACCATGACGCCGGTGGAGTAGGCGGTGTATGCCTCCTTCTCCACGTCGCCGCCGGAGACCACCTCGATAATAGGCAGGCCGAAAGCCTTGGCGAAATCCCAGTCGCGGCTGTCATGGGCCGGGACGGCCATGATCGCGCCGGTGCCGTAGGTGGCCAGAACATAGTCGGAAATGAAAATGGGAATCTCCGCCCCGTTCACGGGATTGATGGCCCGCACGCCGTCCAGCCGGACGCCGGTCTTGTCCTTGGCAAGCTCCGTGCGTTCAAACTCGGATTTGTGGGCGGCGGCAGACTGATAGGCCCGCACCTCGTCCCCGTTTTTCAGCAGAGGCATCCACTTTTCCACCAGGGAATGCTCCGGGGCCACCACCATATAAGTCGCGCCAAACAGCGTGTCGCAGCGGGTGGTGAATATACGCATGGTGTCCCCGGCGGTGGTGGCAAACTCCACCTCCGCGCCGACGGAGCGGCCAATCCAGTTGCGCTGCTGGATCTTTACCCGCTCGATATAGTCCACATCGTCCAGGTCGTCGATGAGCCGCTGGGCGTAGGCGGTGATTTTCAGCATCCACTGGCTCTTTTCCTTCTGAATCACCGGGGAGCCGCAGCGCTCGCAGACGCCGTTGACCACCTCTTCGTTGGCAAGAACGCACTTGCAAGAGGTACACCAGTTCACCGGCATGGTGGCCTTATAGGCCAGGCCGTGCTTATAGAGCTGGAGGAATATCCACTGCGTCCACTTGTAGTATGTAGGGTCAGTGGTGTCCACGCAGCGATCCCAGTCAAAGCCAAAGCCCAGCATTTTTAGCTGCTCCGTGAAGTGGCTGATGTTCTGCCGGGTCACATCATGGGGGTGCATATGGTTTTTGATGGCATAGTTCTCCGTAGGCAGGCCAAAGGCGTCGTACCCGATGGGGAACAGCACGTTATACCCCTGCATCCGCCGCTTTCTGGCTACGATGTCCATAGCCGTGTAGGGACGGGCATGACCCACATGGAGGCCCTGCCCGGAGGGGTAGGGAAATTCTATCAGCCCGTACCACTTGGGCCGGGGGTCGTTGTCTATGGCGGCGTAGGGCTTTTCCTGCTCCCACCGGGCCTGCCATTTCTTCTCGATTCGCTCAAAATCGTAAGCCATCTGTCACGCCTCTATTTCTGCAATATCAATTTCCTGCGCGTCGCTCCAAAGGCGCTCCAGGTTGTAAAACTCTCTGGTCTCCTTCTGGAAAATATGGACGATGAGACACCCAAAATCCAGCAGCAGCCAGTTGCTGTTTCGATACCCCTCCCGGCGCACCGTCGGCAGTCCCGCCTCCGACAGGCGCTTGTCCACCTCGTCGTACAATGTGCGTACATGGGGCGTAGAGTTGGCCGTGCAAATCAAAAAATAATCCGCCAGCACCGTCAGCTCTGTGGTCTTCAAAAGGCGGATATCAGACGCCTGCTTGTCCGCCAGGGCCTGCACCGCTAATTTTGCCGCTTCAAAAGGTTCCATTCACTTTCTCCCGCCTGCATAATTTGATGTAGGAACCGTGTGGTTCCAGGATTGCGCTGGACACCGTCTCAGCCGCCGACGGCCTCGTCCGGCTCCCAGGGAAATGGATCCAGGCCCCGCTCCTTCAGCCGGGCTGAAAACCACGCCTGTGCGTCCGCCGTATTTCTGTGGGACGTCTGCCCCTTGGAACGCACCTCCTCCAGGCTCATGCGAAGGCCAAGCTCCATGGCCGTATCCAAATCCAGATAGGCCGCCTGCCGCAGCTCCTCAAGGCCGGAAAAGCCGCTGCGCCCCGGCTCGATATAGTCCGCCAGGTAGATGATTTGCTCCAGCGTCGTCATAGCTGGGCGGCCCGTGGTGTGCCAGCGGACGGCCTGGACGATACGCTCCGGGCATCCGAACAGCTCCGCCGCCAGGGCAGCCCCCGTCCGGGCATGGAGGAGCTTTTCGTTGGCAAGCTCACATTCATCTAAGATAATATCATATTTGCCGCAGAGAATCAACTGCTCCTCCATGGTCAGTTTTTTTGTGATGTCATGGACGATGGCGGCCTCCGCCGCGTCCTCCGCGTCCTCCCCCCAGCGCTCCGACAGGCGGCGGGCCTCCTGCTCCGTACCCTGCACATGGGCTACTCTCTTGGGGGCGAGACAGGCATAGGCCCGCTCCCGCAGCCAGGCAAAATCCGGCTTTGCCTCATACAGTCGGCGGCGAATGATGTATTCATAGACGGCGTCGGGCAAAAGCTCTCTCCCCTGCCGCCGGGGCAGCAGCCCCCGTATGTCCGTGGAGGCGGCCTCCACCGGCTCCCCCGCCAGAACGTATATGGTAGCCCCATATTTTTCGTGGAGCGTTCTGGCTTTCTTTTCCACTGCGCCGGCGGAGTCGGCTTCCCTGGCAAACACCGCAATGGAGGAAAGCTCCATCACCGCCTCCGGCTCGTGCCACTGGTCGATGGTCAGGAGCATATCCGTCCCCACCAGAAAAACCAGCTCCGCCTCTGGCCAGAGGGCCTTGAGCTGCCGGAGAGTGTCGGAGGTGTAGCTTTTTCCCTCCCGTTCCAGCTCGATGTCCAGGGCCTCCCCGCCGGGTACCTCCGCCGCCGCCAGCCTTGTCATGGCAAGGCGGTCAGAGGCTGGGGGACTGCCTGCCGCCAGCTCCTTATGGGGCGGGATGGCCGCCGGGATGAACAGCACCTTATCAGGTTCCAGGGCCGCCGCAGCGATATTGGCCGAACGGACATGGCCCATATGAGGCGGGTTGAAGCTGCCGCCGTAAATCAAAATACGCATCTTTATCCCTTGGGCAAAAGAATTTTAGCCCCGTTATCCCGTTTTTTATACAGGACAAACACATTTCCGATAACCTGCACCCCTTCGGCCTGACACGCCTGGCAGAGCGCGGCCTGAGCCTCTGCCGCCGTCAGCATGGACGCCTCCTGAACGCGGCCCTTCACCAGCTCCCGCGCCGCCAGGGCGTCCCTGGCCTCAGCGATCACCGGCTCGGTAACACCGGCCTTCCCCACATAGAGGATGGCGTCCTCCTTCTGGGCCAGGGAGCGCAGATAGGCCCGCTGCTTACCTGAGAGCATAATATTTCTCCAACTCCTCCCGAACCGCCGCCCGGGCTCTGGCGGGGGGCGGGATGTTATGTTTCAGCTCCTGCCCCCAGGCGGCAGTGG
>JAJQFY010000006.1 GCA_021200935.1 Oscillospiraceae bacterium | reverse complement strand
TGCGGATGGAACCATCATCGAGACCGCCGAAGGCACGGCTATTGTCGTGGTGGAGAATGAGGCAGATGAGGAAGTCGTTGAGGAGGATGGTGACGAGGAGGAGACAGAGGAGGATGCCGAGAACAATTCCCAGGACAACGACACTACTAACTCCACTGACAATAATAGTGACTCTGACAACACCAGCACCAACAATGACAGTGGCACGTCTAACGTGACCGCTACCTCCGCCCCACTGCCACATCCGCTCCCGCCACCAGCACGGGTTCCGGCTCAAGTACGTCCGGCAGTTCTACCTCCAGTGGCTCCACCAGCAGTGGGTCTACTTCGAGCGGGTCTAGTAGTGGCTCTACTTCCACTGGTTCTTCCAGTAGTTCTTCTTCCAGCGGAACGACCAGTGCTGGCTCGACCAGCTCTGGCAGTACTTCTTCCGGCTCTACCTCTAGTGGGTCTACCAGCAGTGGATCCACCTCCAGTGGCACTTCCTCCAGTACTGCCACTGCCACTCCTACCCCCACTGCTTCCACCACCAGCGGGTCTAGCTCTTCCAGTAGTTCTTCGTCTGGTAGCTCCTCCTCGTCTAGCTCGTCTTCCGGCGGGTCTACGTCCTCTGGTACGTCTTCCAGTACTGCTACCGCTACGCCCGCTCCCACTGCTACTGCTCATGTGCATACGTGGGTGACGGAGACGGTTGAGGACGGGTATTATGAGACGGTTGTGGATCAGGAAGCTTATACAGAATATATTTCCTATGATATATGCAACACCTGCGGTGAAAGTTTCCTTATCACAAATGGAACAAGCGGAATTGGCTATCATATTTCAACTGCGGGCCATAGTTCCTATTACACATACGTTGATGAAATAGAACATGATGCTGCAACTCACCAAGAATGGGTTGATACTTCCTACACGATTACCTATTGCTCCGAATGCGGAGCCACGCAGTAACGACTCATAAAAAAACACAGAAAGCGAGGCCAATAGCGGCCCCGCTTTTCTTTTCTCCTATAAATTTCTCACGGTGAGAAATTTTGTATACGGTTCTTCACAGTAAAACTTTATAAAAAGCGTTCCATGCGACAGATGTCGCTCGGAACGCTTCTTGTGTTCCTTGTTGAGTTTATAGCTCGGATAGAATAATTTTTCTATCCTCCTCTGAAATTTTCAATTTATACATAGCTTGTTCTAAAGTCCAACCTGTACTAGCCATAAGATTTCGTATATTCTCTGTCAGTGTTGCAGTTCGTTCTTTGCTTGCAGCTCTTTGATTCAGGACTTGGATCGCTTGGCACACGTCAATTACCTCCTCACTTTCAGACATAGTTATTTCCGCATTCGTGCAGGCATTAAGCACATCCACTTCATCCCTACCGAGGTGTTTGAATGCCTCATTCGACTCCAATAATTCGTTGAGTTTATCGGCATCCTTGGAATATTTTATAAAACTCAGTGCTTCTTGCAATGACGAAACAAACTTATCAAAGTCTTCATCTGCTATTGCTTCCGGCGCGATCAGGTTAATTCTATAGTCGGGTACATAAGACAATATGGCTGGGTCTTGCTCCTCAAACACATGGTTTTGATTATATACTATGTAATTAAATCATTGGCAAATTTGAAAAAAAGAGGAAAGCCTGTCACGCCGCAGCGCAACTCGACTTTCCCCTGGATGACTGGTTTTTCTGTCGTCCGCCGACTCTCAGTTCCTTCCGACTTTTACATCGTTCTACTGCATCACTTTCGGATTTTAGGTGCCAGCCGCACCAACAGGATGACGCCTGTTTTCCTGCTCTTATTATATGCGAAAATATCCGAAAAAGCAACGGGATATAAATGGACACTCTATGCGTTTTTGCCTGATTTGGCTAAATTTTAAGCATATGGCTATAAAACCAGGGGCTGTCCCAAAACAGCCCCTCTCGCGGTGGATGTTCTCTTTTTATCCCTCGTACCGCAATGCCTCGATGGGGGGCTTGTTGGCGGCCTTGTTGGCGGGGTAGAGGCCGAACAGCAGGCCGATGGCCAGGCAGAAGGCCACGGACAGGGAGGCAATGGTGGGGGTGATGGAGAAGGTGACGGCGTCCATCAGGGCCGTGACGATTTTCAGCGTCACCCAGGACAGGGCCAGCCCCAGGGCGCAGCCGATCAGGCTGATGATCAGGGCCTCGATGAGGAACTGGGTCAGAATAACCCCCCGGCCCGCGCCGATGGCCTTGCGGATGCCGATCTCCTTGGTGCGCTCCGTGACGGACACCAGCATAATGTTCATAATGCCGATGCCGCCCACGATCAGGGAGATGGCGGCAATGCCGCCCAGCAATGTCTCCAGCATATTGGTGACGCTGCTCATGGCCTCCTCGATCATGGAATTGTCAGAGATGGTGAAGGCGTCCTCGTCCTGGCTGAACCGGGCCAGAAGGATCTCCGTCAGGCGGTCGTTGGCCTCATCCGCCGTGGCGTTCTCCCCGGAGGTGATATAAAAGGACGTGATGTTAGAGGAGATGGTGGAGGACATCCGCCGGGCGGTGGTGTAGGGGACGTAGGCCACCATCATGCCGGAGGTCATCATGCTGGTCATGGAGTTGTCGTCCTCCGCCAGGATGCCAATGACGGTGAATTTTGTGCCGTTTAAGGTCAATGTCTCCCCCAGGCAGTCGTTGGTGCCGAACAGCTCGTCGGCCATGGTCTGGTTGATAACCACCACATAGTTGTTGTTTTCCACGTCCGTCTGCCGCAGGAAGGCGCCGTACTCAATTTCCAGGTTGTTGATGCCCTGGTAGGCCGGGGTGGTGCCGTAGACATACACGGTGCCGCTCTCGTGTCCGGCCTTGCCGGTGGCGGAAAGGGAGGCCAGGGGCGCGGCGAGACCGATCTCCTCCTCGTCCATCAGGGCGTATATATCCTCCAGGGCCAGGGGGTCGCCCTTGTCGTCCGACACGGAGACAGAGAGATAGCTGCCCCCCAGGCTGGATATGGTGTCCGTCACATAGTCCGTGGCCCCGTTTACCAGGCTCACCAGCACCACCAGGGCGAACACGCCGATGATGATGCCCAGCATGGTGAGAAAGGAGCGGAGCTTGTTGCCCCAGACCGCCTTGACGGCCATTTTTGCCGATTGACCGATCATTCCTCCACCTCCGTCACATGGCCGTCCCGGATGCGGATGCGCCGGGCGGCCTGGGCCGCCACGTCGTTGTCGTGGGTAATCAGGACGATGGTGTTCCCCTGGCTGTGCAGCTCGTGGAAGATGTCCATAATCTCCTCGCTGGTCTTGGAGTCCAGGTTTCCCGTTGGCTCGTCGGCCAGAAACAGGGAGGGCTTTGTCACCAGGGCGCGGGCGATGGCCACCCGCTGCTGCTGTCCGCCGGAAAGCTCCGTGGGCCGGTGCTGGCGGCGCTGCCACAGCCCCACCCGGTTCAGGGCCGCCTCCACCCGCTCCTGCCGCTCATGGCGGGGTACCCGCTGGTAGATCAGGGGCAGCTCCACGTTTTCCTCCGCCGTCAGCTTGGGGATCAGGTTGAAGCTCTGGAAGATGAAGCCGATCTTTTTGCTTCGCACATGGGTCAGCTCCCTTTCCGAGTAGTTTTCAATGGGCTGGCCGTCCAGGATATACTGGCCGCTGGTGGGCAGATCCAGGCAGCCGACGATGTTCATCAGGGTGGATTTGCCGCTGCCGGAGGGGCCGATGATGCCCACAAACTCCCCCTGGTAGATGTGCATATTGGCGTTGTCCAGGGCCCGGACGGTCTCGCCGCCCACCTCATAGGTCTTGCAGATGTCTTTTAAAACAATCATGGCCCGTACCCTCTTAGTCCTCAACCCCCAGTATGGAGGCGTAGAGGTCAAGGATGGAGGTGGATTCCGCGTAGCGGTAATAGACCGTGTCCCCCTCCGAAAGGCCGGTGAGAATTTCCACGCTGGTGCCGTCGGACACGCCGGTCGTCACCTCTGTCTCCCCGCCCAGGGTGTCGGAGCTTTCATCGTAGGAGGTATATACATAGGTGGTGTTGCCGGACTGGTTCAGGGCGTCCTCCGGGATCACCAGGCAGTCGTCGCTCTCCGCGATGGTGATCTCCACGGAGGCATTCATGCCGGAGAGCATTTGGGCGGTCTTCTCAATGGCCACCTGCACGGTGAACTTGGCCACGCCCCCGGAGCTGGAGCCGATGGTGTCAATGGCCGTTACCACCCCGGTGAAGGTCTCCCCCTCGATGGCGTCGATGGTGACGGCAGCCTCCTGGCCCTTTTCCAGGGACAGGATGTCCAGCTCATCCACGCTGATGCTCACGGACATCACCTCGTTGGGGGCGATGGTCATCACCGTGGTGTCGCTGGCGCTGGCGGTGCTGCTGGTGCTGGTGCTGGTGGTCAGGCTGGAGGTGTCCCCCAGGCTGTAGCTGCTGGTAAGCCCGCTGGTCAGGCTGCCGCTGACACTGCTGGTAATGCTGTCCGTAATGGTGCCGGTAATGCTGTCGGTGATGCTGCTGGTGTAGCTGTCCAGATCCACGTCGGACAGGATGTCGCTGATGTCCGTGGAGACGCTGGAATCTGTGGCCAGCACGTTTGTGAAGATCAGGGCGTCGCTGTCCTGATCCGCCACCTCCGCCTGGATGGAGAGGGCCCCGTTCTCCGCTGTGGTGACGGTGACGACCAGGGTGTACACCGTGCCGTCATAGGTGATGGCGCTGTCCGTCCCGGCGATCTGGCCCAGCTGATAGGTGTGGGTTCCCGCCTGGGTGTAGGTCAGGGTGTCGAAGGTGATCAGGCCGATCACGCTGTTGGTCTTCTCCTGAAGAATGTTCTCCCCCTCCATCAGCACAAAGGTGAACTGCCCCTCATAGTCCGCGATGGAGCCGCCCTGGAGCAGCACCCCGGCGGAGATGTCCAGGGTGACAGGGGTGACGGCGGTGACGGTTCCGCCGCTGCCGGTATTGGCGTCCGCGTCCGTATTGGAATCCGTATCCGTATTGGTATTGGTGCCTGTTCCCTGGTCGGTGCCGGTTTCCGTGCCGTCGGCGTCCTGGGTGCCGGTGTCGGCTTCGGTGCCGTCCGCGGAGGAATCGCCAGTCTCTCCCTCCTCTGTGGTCTCCGCCCCCAGGAGGACGATGCCGCCGGTCTGTTCTGCCGCCCCGTCATAGGACATGGTCATATAGGCGGCGAAGATGCTGCTTATGTCCGTGCCGCTGGAGCTGCTGGTGCCGGAATCATCGGAGACGGCTGTGGTGCTGGCCGTTTCCCCGTCTATGCTTTGGATGGTGCCGTCAAAGGGGGCGGTGATGACGTTATCCTGATACAGGGCCGTCAGGGTTTTAAGCTGATCGGCCAGCTCCTCCCGCTGGCTGAGAAGGGTCTCGTATTCCGCCGTGTGGCCCAGCTCCGTCAGCTTCAGCAGGGTGTCCCCAGCGTCCGCCCAGTCCCCCTCCGAGACGGAGATAGAATCCACGGTGCCGGTGTAGCCTGTGACCCGCAGCTCGCTGTGGATGTACAGCGTGCCGGTGCCAAGCTGGTTTTCCCCCTCATCGGTGATGGTGACGGCGTCCCCATAGGCGGGGCCTTTGTCTGTCAGGGTGACGGTGATCCCGGCGGAGGTGGCCTCCGCTACTGTCCCCTCATAGGTCTCCCCGTCGGAGGCGGTCACGGTGACGGTCTGGCCCAGGTCGGCGGAGACGCCCTCCAGAAACACGGCCATCTTCCCGTCCAGAGACAGGAGCATCAGCGCCCCCTGATCCTGCATGGCGGCGGCCACGGAGTCCCCCTCCTCCACGAGGATTTTCTTCACCCGGCCAGAGATCCCGGCGGTGACGCTCTCGGAGATGGTGTCGTCCTTAATCTCCTCCAACTGGGCGTCCAGCTCGTCGATGTCCGCCTGGGTGTCCGCCATGGCGGAGAGGACGGTGGCGGTGTCCACCGTGGCCAGAATATCCCCCTGGCTCACCTGGTCGCCTACCTCCACATAGGTGGTGTCAATCTCCACGCCCTCCGGCACGGTGATGGATTCCGCGTCCTGGCTGGTCAGGGTGCCGGAGCCGGACACGGTGGTGGCAATGCTGCCCAGGCTGGCCTCCGTGGTGCGTATGTCGGAGCTGGACATCTGGCTGCTGATGCTTTGGGCGCAGCTCCGCAGGCCCAGAAACGCCGCCGCCAGCACGATTACCACCACGGCGATGACGATCCATTTCCGCTTTCCCTTTTTTTTCGTTTCGCTCATATTGCTCGAAGCTCCTTTTTTGCGTTGATTGGATTCCTTCTGGTGACATCATAGCCTTGGTTTATAAATTTAAGATAAATTCTGCCCGCCCATTTTGTGAACCTTTTGTGAACCCGCCCCGCCTGCTGCACAGGCGGGGCGGCGTTCTATCGGCTTGTGTGGAGGGCGTCGTTTTTCGCCAGCAGGTATACGCAGTATTGATTCATGCTGATGCCCTCCCGCTTGGAATGCTCCGCCAGGGAGCGGTGGAGGCTCCGGGGGAGGCGGAGCTTGAACTGCCCGGAGTAGTCCTCCAGGGCGTCCGGCTCCTGGATTTCCAGGCCCTCCTCCAGGGCCGCCGTCAGCCAGGCCCGTTTCGCGTCCAGGGCGTTTGCCGCCGCCGCCTCCACCGTTTCCCCGCAGGTAAGGCACCCCGGCAGCTCCGGGTAGGAGGCCACAAACCCGCCCTCGTCCCTGCCCTCCACAATCTCCATCCGATAGGGCAGGGCCATATATTCATCCAGCGTTTTCATCGCTTTTTCCCTCGCTTTCCACGACATTTTTCACCATTTCCACATAGACCCGCTTGATTGGTTCGTGCTTTGGTATGGTGATGGGCTGACAGCCCGGCTTTCGGAAGGTGTAATGACTGCTGCCGCCCCTGGGGGCATACATTTTATAGCCGTATTCCTCTAAAACCCTACGCAGCTCGTCAAACCGAAGCTCCCTTGACAGCGAGCTTATTTGCGTCAGCAGCTTATCCCATTTTGACATATTTGAACCTCAACGTTTCTGTATTTCTATTATATGTGGTACCGCATTTGGTGTCAACAGAAATTTGGCGTATTGCAGGAAAACGAGCTATAGTCTATGCAGGGCGAGGGATTTTTTCGTCAGGTCGTGATGATTCGACGAAGGCGTACATAGGGTACGTCGAGGAGAATCAGCGCGGGCTGGCGGAAAAAGACCCGCCCCTTGGGTTGATTGCCTATTTAAAATACTCCTGCAAATGCTGGGCAAGGCTCGGGGCCAGGGAGGTCTCGCTGCGGCGGAGCCAGAGGCAGACGATGTCGTCCCGGTCGCCGGTGGGGTGGCCGGTCAGGTTGGGGAGCTTGGTCAGGTAGTTGAAGCGGCTGCCCCCCAGGGTAACGCCGCGGGAAAATTCCATGGCCGCGTACAGGGACTGAACGTTTGGCAGCGTCCGCTTTCCGGCGGGGGAAAGGCGTATGCTGGTGGTCTCCCTGGCCCCGGCGACGCGAAGCTCCGTCCGGGTCCAGTTCCAGGCGGGTACCATCAGCAGCGGCAGACCCCAGCAATCTTCCCGGGCAGGGCCGCCGCCTAAATCCGAGGGAGCGTAGAGCATGACCTCCTCCGTGGCCACGGTCTGGGCCTGGTAGTCCGGACCCTGGGGCAGCTGGGCCTCGGAGAAAAAGGCGCAGTCCACCCGCCCCCCGTTCAGGGCGGCCAGAAGCTCCAGGTTGGGGTAGACGCTGACCGACACCTTGCAGCCGGGAACGGTGTCCCGGAAGGAGGACACCCCGGCCATAAA
>JAJQFY010000101.1 GCA_021200935.1 Oscillospiraceae bacterium | reverse complement strand
TGTCGGAAAGGGTCTTGATCTGTGCGTTACTGGCTTCATAGCCCAGGATATAGGTAGGGGTCGTATCCAGAAGGTCGGCGATCTGGTTGACAACAGCGACTGAAACCTCGATCTCTCCTGTCTCGTACTTCTGCACGGTACGGAGGGATTTGTTCAGTCGATGCGCCAGCTCCGTCTGGTTCAGCCCTTTTCTTTTTCTGAGCAGTTTGATGCGCTGCCCGATTGCGGGATAATCAAAATTGTCCATGTCTGATTCACCTCGTCCATAGTATAGCAGAAAAGAAAGCGCATTTCAAGTGCATATTTTTTATTTTTTTAGGTGTTGACAACGCACCAGGTATACGCTATAATAAATACGCATTAAGAATGCACATTTCGGCGAGGCAAGGAAGGAGGATGGCGAATAAAAAGTGCGTTCTGTGGAAAATCTATTTATTTCAGGAGGTACCATGAGGTCACAGTTTATTACAGCAGCAGAGGTGGCTGAGATTATGGGCATCAGCCGCAGCAAGGCCTATCAGCTCGTCCGGCAGATGAACCAGGAGCTGAAGGAGCAGGGCTATCTCACCATAGCCGGGAAATGCCCTATCCAGTATTTCAAGCAAAAGTTCTACGGGTTCCAGATTCCAGGAGGTGAGTATGTCGATGGGAACAAATGAAAAAACGACCGCCCTCATCCCATTTACTCTGTATCAAGAATCCCTAAGCTCGCGTGGGGCGCTCGCTAATGGATTCAATGATGTTGGCGCAGATGGAGGGCAGCCGTTCTCAAATTCAACCAAACACAGTATACCCGAAAAAGGCCATAAAATCAACTCCTTGAAGGGAAATTTGGACAAAATCGTTTACAAGACGCCGCTCCCTGCGGCAGAGAGAGGGGGAGTTCCGCACTATGCCTGAGTTGCTAGACGCACCCGAATGGGTGGACAAGGACAAGCACATCATCGAGCCGCTGTTTTGTTACTGTTTCCTGGAGGCCTTCCCCATGCGCTGCATCCACGATCACTTCTATACCGTGGACGGCCTGGTGACAG
This sequence comes from Oscillospiraceae bacterium, assembly GCA_021200935.1. Taxonomy (GTDB): domain Bacteria; phylum Bacillota; class Clostridia; order Oscillospirales; family Oscillospiraceae; genus CAJOIG01. The sequence continues at coordinate 6,741 of JAJQFY010000101.1, read as the reverse complement.
ATGAGAGCCGTATCAAGCGGGACATCTTCTATGAGATCAACGAGTATCTGGATACTGGGGTCGCACGGAAGGTGGATCACCTGTTCAACGCTCTGAAAATGGCGGCGTACTCAGAACCTATGCCCCTGCAAACAGACCGTATCCATGTGGCCAACGGCACCTATCACATGGACGGCACGTTTACCGAGGACAAGGAGTTCTGCATGAACCGGTTGGCTGTCGGGTATGTACCGGATGCCCCAACGCCCACAAGGTGGCTGCAATTCCTGTCCGAGCTTCTGTATGAGGAGGACATCCCCACTGTACAGGAGTATCTGGGCTATTGTTTGCTGCCCACCACCAAGGGACAGAAGATGCTCATGCTTATCGGCAAGGGCGGCGAAGGCAAGAGCCGCATTGGACTGGTGATGAACGCCATTTTCGGCAGCAGTATGAACACCACCAGCATCCAGAAGGTGGAGACGAACCGATTCGCCCGTGCCGACCTGGAGAGCAAGCTGTTAATGGTGGACGACGATATGGACATGAACGCTCTGCCTAAGACGAACCACATCAAATCCATCGTCACCTCTGAGTGCAAGATGGATGTGGAGCGCAAGGGTGTCCAGAGCCAGCAAATCCAAATCTATGCCCGCTTTCTATGCTTCGGAAACGGAGCTTTGACAGCACTCCATGACCACACAGATGGCTTCTTCCGCCGTCAGATCGTTCTGACCACGAAGGACAAGCCCGCCGGACGGGAGGATGATCCCTTCCTGGTAGAGAAGCTGGTGTCCGAGAAGGAGGGTATCTTCCTCTGGATGCTGGAGGGTCTGAACCGGCTGATCGCCAACAACTACAAGTTTACCATCAGCGACAGGGCCGGGGAGAATCTTTCGCAAATCGCACGAAATGCCAACAACATTATGGACTTCTTGGACTCGGAGGGCTATATCCGATTCCAGGCAGACCTGGAGGCTCCCACGTGCAAACTGTACGATGCCTATCATCTGTGGTGCCAGGACAACGCCGAAAAACCGCTTGGAAGCAAGTCCTTCGCCAACCGCCGCATGGCTCAGATTTACAACACCTACAATCTCACGGACACTGACAGCATCCGACTTCCTGATGGGAAGAAGTGTCAAGGCTATGAAGGGGTAGGTATTGCACTCCGGTATACAGAGGTGTAACCCAATCAGAAAAGTTGCGTGTTGCGTGGTTGCGTGTCATATGTTCTGTGGCTAGTGCTTGGTTTCTCACGACTTTGGGCAATAAGAAGCGCTATTTCCCACTTTTAGCGCCACGTAACACGCAATACACGCAACAAATTGAAGTTCCTTTTTAATGAATCAAATGCAACTTCAACATGGAAGGAGATGCAGATCATGAAGAACGTGCAGATACCCTATGATCGGCAACATCCAGCGGCACAACGAGCGGGAAAAGGAATCCTATGGGATTGTCTGGCAGAGAAAGGGACGGTGATGTGAAGCATGGCGAAGGAGAAAACAACCGGAATTTATTTCAAAGTGTCCGACAAAGAGCAGCAACTCATCGAACAGCGAATGGAGGATGCAGGCGTTTCCAACGTGAGTGCTTTTATTCGGAAGATGTGCCTGAATGGGTTAATAGTCCGGCTGGATGTTCCTCAGATGCCGGATTGCAGCAAGTATCTGAAATCAGCGTCAAACAATCTGAACCAAATCGCTCGGCGGTTTAACTCCGGCGGTGAGTATTGCCCACAGGAATTGCTTGATGTTCGGGAGAGCCTGGACAACTGCACAGAACTGTTCGGTCAGGTACTGAAAAGCCTTGCGAAGATTGCATGAGACAAAACCGTATTCTCTATTTACACTCTCACATGAGGTCATTTATGGCGGCGGCTCCCCCAGGGCCGCCGCCTTTCAGGAGGTGAACTATGGCAACCACGTTCTTGAAACCGCTCCATGCCGGGAAGGGGCGCAGCATCGCCCAGGCGTTGGGGCGGTCAACAGACTATGTGAAGAATCCGGATAAGACTGACGGCGGCCAATGGATCAGTGCCTATCAGTGTAACCCGTCTATCGTGGATGCAGAGTTTCTGTTTTCTAAACGGCAGTACGAATCCAAGACGGGCAAATATCATAAGGACAGTGATGTAATAGCCTACCATATGCGGCAATCCTTCAGACCCAGAGAGATCACACCGGAGAAGGCAAACAAGATAGGCTATGAGTTGGCCATGTCGCTTACCAAGGGCAACCACGCTTTTATCGTCTGTACCCATGTAGACAAACAGCACATTCACTCCCACATCATTTTCAACTCCACCAGCCTGGACTGCACACGGAAGTTTCGGAACTTCTGGGGTTCCAGCTTCGCCATTCGCAGAATTTCTGACATTCTCTGTTTAGAGAATGGACTGTCCGTTATTGAAAATCCGAAACCCAGTCGGGGCAGCTACGGCACCTGGCTGGGCGAGGACAAGCCGCCCACCCAGCGACAACGATTAGAGCAGATGATAGATAACGCACTCACCGCAGGCTACAAAAGCTACGAGGATTTTCTGACAGCAATGCAGACAGAAGGCACTGAAGTCAAAACCGGCAAGCATCTGGCGTTCAAAATTCCGGAGGGGAAACGGTTTATCCGTTGTGATTCTCTTTCGGAAGATTATACCGAGAATGCCATCCGCGATCGGTTAGACGGCAAGCGGGAAGTAAAACGGGGAGATGAACAGAAGAAATTTTCTGCTAGAGAGTATATGCGTCCACGCTCGCTGATCGACATCCAATCGAAGCTGGCTCAGGCCAATTCCCCCGGATTTGAACAGTGGGCAAAGGGCTTCAATCTGAAAGCGATTGCAGAGACGGTCGTCTGGATGAAGGAACACGGCATCTCTGATGTGGAGAAACTTGCGCTGGAATGTGATGCTGCGTCTGAAAGCTATCACGGGCTTTCTGAACGGACAAAGGCTAACCAGGCCCGGATGAAGGCTATCTCTGATCTGCAACGGCAGATAAGCAGCTACGGCAGGACAAAAGAGATTTATGTTCAGTACAAGAAGCTCCCGCGGAAAAAACAGGCGCAATTTTATGAAGACCATCGTGAAGACATCATACTCCATGAAAATGCGAAGCGGCATTTCGATTCCCTGGGACTGGAGAAGCTGCCATCTATTAAGGCGTTGAAACAGGAGTACGCCGTGTTGAGCGCAGAGAACAAACGGCTTTACCCACAACAGAAAGCGGCAAGAAAGAAAATGATAGACCTGCTCACAGCAAAAGGAAATGTGGAGCGATTCCTGGAGATCAAGATCGAGCAGCCCGAAAGGAAAAAGCAGCAAGAGGCAAGCCGATAATATTCGGCATCATTCAAAACGGGGGCTGCGGTATTATACCGTAGTCCCGTTTTTTGCGTTTGACTGGCAGGATCAATTCAAAATGCTAAACGTAAACCGGGAGACAGGGTGTAAAAATTTACACCTGCCTCCCGACAGCAGACGCCGAAGGCGGCTTAAAACCCCGGCCCAAACAGGCCAGGGTTCACAGGGGCTTGGGGGCTGTCTGCCACCAAAAGCTGCCGAGGTATATACCGAGGCATTGCTTGCCTACCTACCTACAATATGTCTGACCCAGAACGGTGCTGGCAAAAGGTGAAAGGGAAATATAATCATCCCCTGGTTTCAAATCGTGTGCAGCCGGGGGTTATTTCAGTCCTTTTGTAGAGGGCAATACGCGAAACAAGACAGGCAGCGGATATGCTGCCCGTACTGCTCTTTTGTTGTTGGTTTTTACGCCGGGTTAATCACAACGTTTTCATAAGTTCCTGCCTGGAGCGCGGTTTCTGTGCCGTTTACCAGCATGGTGCCCTCAATGGTGGACTCCTCGTCGATGGTCAGCGTCGTGAGAACGCTCTGCTCCGTCACCACCCAGGTGGTGTCCTCCAGAATCAGGTTCAGGGCCGCGCCGTTTTCCTCATCGGCCCAGACGCCGCCGGTCAGGTCGCAGTCTATCATGGTGACAGTGGCCTCGTCAGCGGCAATGTTGCCGGAGCTGTCCTCCCCAGGGATGGAGGCGACGATATAGGCCCCGTCCGCGGGATAGAACTCGCAGTCCTCAAACACCATGTTGGTGGCCGCATAGGCCGTCACGGCAGAGGTGGCCTCCGATGTGAAGGTGCAGCCGGTGCAGGTGACAGTAGAAGGCGAGGAGGGGAAGTGGGCGTTGAGCGCTGCGTCCTCATGGCTGAGAAGGGTCACATCCGTCAGCTCCAGAACGCCATCGGTGCAGACCACCGCCGCAGGCTCTACCCAGGATTCCAGGGAGCCGCCGGTCACGGACACAAAGCTGTTGCCGTCGCAATAGACCGGGGCCGAGCCGCTCTTGTAGGTCAGCACGTCCACGTTCGTCGCGTATATGGTGCCGCCCGGTTGGTCTGTGGTCAGGCCGGAGGCCTTTTTGCCATAGGTGACGACGGTGGAATTGCTGATTTCAATAACGCCCTGGCTGGTAACGTCCATACCGTGCCCGCCCTCACCGGCGGCGATAATGCTGACATTGTCCAGCACAATCTTGCCCTCCATGGTGGCAAAGACCGCGTTCGCGCCGATCAGCGCCTCGTCATCTCCGATGGGGTCTCCGTTCTCGTCCGCGTTGTACGTCCAGATGTTGCAGTCCGACAGAGTCAGCACAGTTCCCTCGCCCCAGGCCAGGGCCACAGCGTTGATGCCATAGCTGCCCGCCTCGGTGGTACTCCACAGCACCTCGCCGGTGGGAACGGTAAAGGACGTGGCCGTGGACAAAATCCCGGCGGGTTTTGTCAGTGTGGCCCCGGACAGAGTGTAGATTGCACCGTTTTTCGCATAAACAACGGACTGATCGTCTCCCGTGGCCGTGTAGGTGACGCCCTGGGCGTCCTGCTCCCCGCTGATGCCGTCCAGATACAGGGCAGTGGTGATGCGAGCCTCTACCTCCTCAGGGATCTCTGTGTCCAGCACCGTCTCCCCGGAGGCCTCCTCAGAGGCTTCATCGGAGGAGGCAGCCGCACCCACGCCCGCGCATAACAGCATAGACACAGCCAGCAGCACTGCCAGCAGCTTTTTGAACATTGTCATGGTTCTCTCCTTTCCGAAAGATCATGGGAGGACGGGCAAGCCTATCCTCCCATCCATAAAGGTTTCTTATTCTGCGGTGATCACGATGTCGCCGGTGTAGGTAACGCCCGGCTCGATTTCGGTGACAACGCCGTCGATGGTGACAGTGCCGTTCAGCACGGCACCCTCCTCCACCGTCAGGCCGGTCACATTGGACTGCTCGGTAACGGTCCAGGTGGTTCCCTCGTTCAGCGTGACATAGGTACCCCAGATGGTGTCATAGCCGTCCACATCCCGGTAATAGTTCGCGCCGGAATCCGTATAGTCCGCGAAGGTCTCGTGCCAGTCATCCACAGTGCCGGTGAAGATGTCGCCGGTCAGGCTGGCGGAATCGGACAGGGTGATATACATAGTGCGCTGGTAATCCTCATGGAGGATGTCGCCCTCCAGGGCGGTCTCGCCGTCCACCTCGACCCATATGCCGATGTAGTCGCTGATCTCCTCGTCCGCAGCAATGAAGTTGCCGTGGTCATCGTTGTTCAGCACGGTCTGAAGCAGCACGCCGCTCCAGGAAACGATGTTGGCGTTGGTCAGCTTGATATAGGCATTGTCGCTGCGGATAAGGATGGCGGAGCCAAGGGTATGCTCGATCCAGGCCCAGGTAGCCTCGTCTGTCTTTTCCACCCAGGTGGCCTCATAGCCGCCGGTTTCCCAGTCCTCCGGGGCACATTCCAGGGAAGTCCCCAGGGTGGCATTCTTCACATACAGCACGCCCTGCTTGTCGCTGATAGAGCCGCCCGATCCCATCAAATCGGGAACGTGCATCATAATGCCATTGCGGAAGGCCAGGACGGTGGAGGCGGTGTTCTCCTCCAGAATGTCGTCCTCCTCCGCGTAGGCCAGAGGCTCCAGGGTGTCATAGGTAAAGGACTGATAGGGTGCGGAAACCTCTTCCCGCAGGGTGTTGGTGTCTGTTGCCGCCTCATCGGAATCGGTGATGTAGATCTCGCCGTTATTGGCGATGATGCCGCCGAACTCCGCGCTGCGGAAGTCTGTGCCATAGAGGAACACGCGGCAGCCGGTGTCAGCATAGGTGCCATAGCCGCCCAGCAGGTTCCGGGCATAGGAGTTGTAGATAACAACGTCCACGCCGGTAGCTCCGTCGGCGTCGGTGGCCATAGCAGACCAGCCGTCCACAACAGCCGCAGTGCCGTAGTAATAGGTCTCGCTGTTGCCAACGCTCATGGACATACGCACGTTGCCGCGGGCAAACAGAGAAGTGGTGTGACACCAGGAGGCGTCGCCGATGGTGTCGCCGTCAAAGGTGGTGCGCGTCAGGTAAGAGTTGCGGTAGACCGCAATGGTGTCCCCGTCCTCCGTCTCGTTGCTGCCGATCTCTACCGTGTGATAATCGGACTCAATGTAAAGTCCCTCGATCACCGCATAGGCAGAGCCGGTGATAGAGATGGCCGGAGCGGTCCAACCGTCGATGGCGCTGTCAAAATACTCAAAATTCAGCTTTTCCAGGATTTACGGGAGAATATCCAGCTCATCTGCGGAGATATTCTGTCCATTGCCGCCGATAACGAAGGGTTCATCCGTGCGGCCCGTCAGATCCAGCAGACCGTGGGGCAAGCTGGAGAAGGTGAAGGAGGACAGGCTGGTCTCTGTCAGCCCGCCGGTAAACT
>JAJQFY010000149.1 GCA_021200935.1 Oscillospiraceae bacterium | reverse complement strand
CCGCCATATCAGGACGAGACAATAGGCGACAACAGAACATATGCGCCACCGATTTATCATAAATTTCTCGATAATGCTTACCAGGTTTCAAACAAAGTAGAAATGATTCATCCTGCGCGCTTTCTATTTGATGCTGGTTCAACGCCTAAGGATTGGAATAGAAAAATGCTCCAGGATCCACATTTGAAAGTCCTTTATTATACAGCAAATAGCTCGAGTATTTTTAGCAACACTGATATTAAAGGTGGCATTGCCATTACCTACCGTGATTCAGGCAAGGACTTTGGAGCAATCGAACATTTTATTGTATTTGACGAACTACGGAGTATTAAGCAAAAAGTAGGGGAAAAAGGCGAAACTAGCCTTTCATCTATTATATTTGCCTCTGAGTCTTACAGATTTACTGACCTGATGCACAAAGAACATCCAGAAGCAGAAGGTATGCTGAGCAAGGGTCATAAATACGACTTTAAGACCAGTGTTCTGGAAAATTTGGATGGTTCCGTTTTTTGTCCGAACGCCCGGCAGACGGCGAATATGTTCAAATATTGGGGCTTGTGAAGGCAAAACGGGTTATTAAATGGATTAAGCGAGAGTACATAAAGGAACCAGAAAATTTCGAACATTATAAAATTTTTGTCCCAGCAGCGAATGGCTCTGGTGCCTTGGGTGAAGTATTATCTACGCCCGTTATCGGGCAGCCCGTTATCGGGCATACACAAACATTTATTTCCATTGGTTGTTTTGACACAGAATTTGAAGCTAATGCACTATTGAAGTATGTCAAATCTAAATTTGCTCGGACTATGTTGGGCATATTGAAAATTACACAGCATAACCCAGCTCCAAAATGGAAATACGTCCCCCTCCAAGACTTCACCCCGGCCTCTGACATCGACTGGTCAAAGTCCATCCCGGAGATCGACCGGCAGCTTTACGCCAAGTACGGCCTGGACGAGAAAGAGATCGCCTTTATCGAATCCCATGTAAAGGAGATGAGCTGATGGAACCCGTTAGCATACAGTCCTTGTATGCCTCCAGCATAGATTTCAGCTCCGTATTAGGAACCATCCGGCTTTCTCGCTGCCAGATGTTCTTCCCGTTCTCGCCCTTCCCCTGCAAAACGCGGCGGGTGACCTTGGTTTCACCGTCTTCAGGCAGCTTCATCCAGACGCCTTTGCCATACTTGTTGTCATGGATCATGCCGGGAGAGATTACAAAGGTCTGCCAGGGACGGTGGTCGTCCGGGGACTGGTTCGGGATGTTTACCTCTACCAGCTCCTTGCCGGATTTAGAGGTAAACGGCTTTCCCACCAGCCCCTTGCCGAATTTGATGGTTACTTCTGCTCTTTCAGTTTCTGCCATAGAATAATCCTTTCCGGGCGATAGCCCTTAGTTTATTTCATGGAGACTTTGTCCGTCTCCGAAACAGCGTCCATATCCACGACCTCAAACGCGTCTGATGGACGCAGCTTCATCCTGTGGTGAAGAAACGCCTCAATGTTGAAAGCGTTCTTCGGGTCGTAGTCGGACGTGTACTTATAATTGGGATGCTGGGTCAGATCGTACTTGTCTGAGAGGAACGGTCTGACGCCCCGAAGCTACAAGATACATTTCCCTCCGTCCAGCACGGCAAGCTCATCTATGCTGGCAAGATCATGACCCGTTTTCTGGTAGTTCGTGCCGTAGGACGGGCTGTATCCGCGGGTGTCAGAGGTATTGAACATATCTATGGTCTCCTTGCCCAGCGCTGTGTTCAGCTCCTTTAAGGTGGTAGGCTCTGAGCCACCCAGGAATATCTGACTGTCCACGTTTCCCACGATGGTGTCAGCGTTATCCTTGTAGATGGCCTTGATCTGGCTCTTGGCCTGCCACACCAGACAGGCGGAGATCTCGCGGCTTCTTATGGTCGCCACCAGCTTTTCCAGGTTCGGTATCTGACCGATGTTCGCTGCCTCATCAATAAGGCACCGGACATGAACCGGGAGCCGCCCGCCGTACTCGTCGTCCGCCTTTTCGCACAGCAGATTAAAAAGCTGGGAGTAGACCATAGAGATAAGAAAATTGAAGGTGCTGTCTGTATCCGACATGATAAGAAACGGCGCCGTTTTTCTGTACCGCTCATCCTTGGGGTCTTCCGGGTGCAAAAGTATCTTATCTCCCAGGGTGTCCAGCGCCAGCTCGTCGTAGGCGGTGATTTCCCGCAGCTCCTGAATGTCGAAGGGAGCAAGCCGTGCGCCGCACGAGACAAGTATACTTTTTGCCGTTTTTCCAGCACTCAACTTGAATTTAGTGTACTGCCGCACGGCAAAGTGGTTGGGGTTCTTTTTCTTCAGCTCTTTGAACATCATGTCAACGGGATTTTCAAAGTCCTCATCATCCTCCCGAACCTCCATGGCGTTAAGAAACTCAAGGAGTGTAGCAAAGTTCTATTCCTCCACCGGCGCTTCGTAGTGTATATACCCGATAAGTGCCGTGTACAGCAGCGTCTCCGCCTTCTCCCAAAATGGGTCTCCTCCTGTGCCTTCGCCTTTTGTGTTGGTGATGAGGGTCGTGACCAGCTTCAAGATGTCCTTCTCTGAATGGATATAGGCGAAGGGATTGTAGTGCATCGACTTCTTGAAGTTAATCGTATTCAGCACCTTGATTCGGTATCCGTGAACCGCCAGCGCATGACCGCAGGACAGAAGCAGCTCCCCTTTGGGGTCTGTCAGAACATAGGAGGAGTGCATTTGCAACAGGTTCGGCTTAATGAAGAACCTTGTCTTGCCGCTGCCGGAGCCGCCGATGATAAGAACATTCTTATTCCTGGCGTTGGCAGGATTCTTGGGTCGGTTGGACATCATAAGCCGCTCTGTTTTTTTGAGGATGATATTATCCTCGAACTTAGGGGCCATAAACGGCGCGATGTCCTTGGCGGTTCCCCATCGGGCGGAACCGTACTCTCTGTTATGGCGGAACTTCTTGGCGTTTCTGCCTCTTAGATACACTGCCAGCCGCAGTCCGCCGCCACAGACCAGACCAAATAGCAGATCATAGGGCCGGAAGCTGGGCAATGGGTTTTCAAACGCCTGAGGCATAGTCTGCATAATGCTGAGAATCTTTTCTCCTGCCGTGCTGCCTGTGGCCAGCCGCCATGCTTCGCCTAAGTTGGTCGCTGCCAGTGCGAACAGGACATAGGGGAGAATGGAGATTAGGAGCTTTTTTGTTCTCTGGCTCATCTGCCCCCACGCTCCTGTTCTTTTTTCCCGTACCTTCTTGGGCGTATCCGTCGTCTGAGCTATAAGCCTATTGAGCATTTTACGGACGCTGGGGCGATTTTCTTTATTGAGTGTCTGGGCGGAGTATTCTCTGTATGCCGCATCCAGCGCAGCCTGGTCGCGGGCCTTGAAGAACACCGTGTAACGGGGCGGGTCATGAGAGGTATCCTTACGGATGACAAAGTCCACACCGTACTTTTTCGCTACACGCTCAAAGCCTTTCAGCTCTGTACTGGCGACTGGGACAGCGGACACGCCCTGGTTCTGGCCGATAAGCTCCTGCACGGTCTGTTTCCCATGGGGGAGTGCATTGTCGGCGGCAGTTTTCGCAGCCGCCGATTTCGCTTTCACCCTGGCCCGATGAGTCAGGAATATCCGAACCCCCTTCATAACGGTTCTGGCAGTCAGCTTTGTGGTGCTGACCGCCAGGTTGACTGTTCTGTTTTCTACCTCCTCCTGCAATGTTCATCATCTCCCTCCAGTGCGGAAGAATGTGTGTTACAGCACAGCACGGTCTGGCTGTGTTCGCTTTAGAGAATCATTAGCCTTGTCCTTTGCGGCGTTTTTTACCGTCTCATCGTCCATAGGAAGTACGATAACTCTGTGGGCCATTTTCAAAAACGCCTCCGGGCTGTGGAACAGCTTCTCGTACTTTTCCATCTGCTCCGGGGTAAGGGAACTGAAATCGTCCTCGGTAAGGCCAATCACCAGGAAGTCTCCCGCGATGATGTCATACATCTGGCCGCTCTCATCCCGGAGCGCACGGTTCAGCGGCAGGCCGGTGAGCTTAGCCTCCTCATTGCAGACAAGGCCAACCGGGTCGTCATAGGGGTACAAGACCTGGATGTCGCCGCCGACAGCCGCCTGCAAAGCCTCCAGCTCGGTGCTTATCTGATATGGCTGGGGAAATTCACTGGGTTTTACCAGCAGAACCTCGATTGTATTGTCCTCACGGGCAGGTTCCCGACCCTCGCTGGTCTTGAAATCGACCTGGGTGAAGTTATCCGCATCCAGCACATACTCGGAGTTGTAATAGCCCTGGCGAACCTGTTCTTCCGCCTCCTCCTGGGAGTTGGCTGTCACGGAGACGGCTTTTTCCAGCGTCTCTGTAATGGTGATGTCATATTCCTTCATGCGATCTCCTTCCTCACAGCGGCAGGGCCTTGACAGGCTGGCCCTTTACCGAGATGGTCTTACACTGCTCCTCCAGAATCCGTTTCACCAGATGGATGTCGTCCCCGTTCAGGGATTTGGTGATTCGTCCAACGGTGGAGAACACCACCGCCGTACCAATCAGGTACTTGGTGCCGTTCACGGCGACTACCGCGTCCGGCTTGAAGGTCATCATGAGATCCAGAAGCGGGAACAGGCAACCCACCTCGTCTCCCTCGAAGACATCCAGGACGGAACGGCTGTCCTCCACGGTCATGGCGCTGGCGCCGAACTCCGGGTTGACTACCATCACGATGTCACAGGGACGGAACAGAACGCCGTTCTGGGGGATGCCACAGTATTCATCGTCGTACTCATCACCGTACTCGTCGTATTCCTCATCATCGTCCATATCCTCGGACGTAGCAGGGTCATTCTGCTTGTCCATCTGCAACAGCTTGTCGAGCTGGAGTGCTGCTTCCTCCAGCATAGCGTCATTGGCATCCGTGTGGATGGGCCGGTTCTGCCCAAGGCCGAAGCTGACGTTGATGTCGATACCACCGGAGACGTTCACGTTAATACTCTGCATAATAAAAATTCCTCCTAAAAAATCTGTGGAAAACAAAAAATGCGGCCACCCAGGTGTCTAGACACACCCAAATGGCCGCGTTATGCTTTCTCTGTATTCTGTTTTCATGGTGTTAATGACTCCTCCTACCGGGACTGGTCTCGCTGCCTCCTTTTCTGCCACTGTTCCAGCAGCTTGATAATGGTCCGCTCCATCTGCTGCGGGGTATAGGACTTGGGAAAATACTTCCGCAAATCACCCGCCTTGAATGTCACCCGGTCAACGTCGTCTTTCTTGACCTCGTTCATCACCTGGCACATGGAATCCAGTGTGCAGGCCCCTTCCTGGCTCATCTTTTTCAGCCGCTGGGCTTGGGAGAGGGAAGGAGTAGCCTGGGCATAGTCCATGGCATCCAGAAGCAAAAGCTGCTCATCCCTTGTCAGGCAGGACAGCTCCACCGCCGGATTAAAGGCGATTTTCTTTTCATCTACCTTGTCCAGCAACTCCGGGATGAGGTTGGTAAGACGGATATAGCGCCTTACCTGCATCCGACTTTCTCCGGCATCTTGGCCAATAATATCCGCAGCCTCTAACCTCCGCCCAACTTGTGCGGAAGTTAAATCTGTCCTTACTCCCTGGTGTTTGATAGCGTCCAACTTCATCTTGTATGCCCAGGCCCGTTCGCTGGGGAGGATAGTCTCCCTTTGCAGATTGGAATCTACCATGGCGATGATGGCTTCATCATCGTTCATCTCCCGGACAATGACCGGCAGAGTTTTCAGCCCCACCAGCTCCGCCGCATGGCAGCGCCGGTGGCCGGAAATAATCTCATAGCCACCGTCTGGGTCAGGGCGGGCCAGCAATGGGGAGATTACACCGAACTGGGAAATGCTCTCCATTGTCCGGGTCATAGCCTCATCGTCTACCACCCGAAAGGGATGGCCTTCAAAGGGATGAAGTTCCGAGATGGGTATCTGCTGAACCTGTTCCCGTGTGGGTGTGCTGTTGTTTTCGACATTATTCGACATTCTGCGTCACCTCCAATCATTCTGAAATACAGGGGCAAAACAAATCAGCGCATGGCAACCACCTCCTCATTCGCTGCAAAGCAGCTCCTTGACCAGCGTCTGTTTGTCCCGCCCGATAGCTGTGCGCCGATCTGCTCCACACACCTGTACCGGCGTACACATCTCCAACACTCGGCTGTATATCCGGGCATGGGCTACGTCCGTGGCATTGCGTATCTGACGGATGGTAAGATTGGTCGTGATAATAAGAGGCTTTTTTGACTTGTAGCGCTCGTCTATGACTGCATAAACCTGTTCCACCGCATACTCGGTGCCACGCTCAATGCCCAAGTCGTCTATGATGAGCAGCTCAAAAGACGAAAAAGAAGCGATATACTGATACCGCTCCTCCGAGTACATACTGCCAAGTTGGTTCAAAATCTTGGAAAAGTTTGTCATAAGCACTGGAGCCCCAGTTTCCAGCAAGGCGTTGGCAATGCAGGCGGCGGTATAGGATTTTCCCGTGCCGACATCACCCCATAGAAGGAGACCCAGATTGTTCTTTTTTACCTCCGGCCAAATGCTTACATACCGCCTTGCCATCTGGATGCTTGGAGTGTCCTCGGCATTGGCAAACGTCCAGCCATATAGAGCCTTTTCCTGTATCCCCCTGGCTTTCAGGGTACAAATGCGATCCCTGCGGTTCATCTCTGCGAAGAATCCGTGGTCTGCACGGGGAGGGAGTGACTCGTTCACAGGCTTTCTCCCTCCTCGTATCTATAATTGTCGTGGCTGTACGTTGCTGTAGAAGCAGAGGCTTGTTTTTTCTCCCGTCTTGCCCAGCTCCGAATTGTAGCCAGGTGGCTCTTATATGACTTCCCTGTGGAGGCCATATATTCGGAAAGGCACTCGATCCGCTGCTGGTAGTCTTGGGGGAAATCCGCCTGTAAAGATTGAAGCTCTGCATCTGACAAAAGCACATTGCCATACTCCCCATACTGGTGGCGAGACTCTTTCTCCTTCTTTTGTTTATTTGAGTCAGTATTTATTGCTTCTTTACTTATTTGTTCTTTATTTATTTGTGGCGGGTTTTCCGAACGCGGTTTTCCCGCATCCGGGTTTGCCGTATCCGGGTTATCCGTGTCTGGTTTTACCGCGTTCGGATTTCCCGCACACGGTTTTTCCGTACACGGTGTGTGGGACATTTCATAAATGACGTACTCAATGCCGCCCATCTTGCCATCGTCCCGACGAAGCTGGTGTCGCTCCAGATAACCGTATTTTTCCAACTCCTGCAAGATTTTGACGATACTATCTTTTCCCTCCTTGCAAATAGAAACAAGTCCACGAACGCTGTAGTCCCAAGCCTCCGGCAAACTCAGGCAAAGAGAAAGCAAGCCCTTGGCTTTCAGCGTAAGGTTCTGATCTCTCAGGTGGTAGTTGCACATCGTTGTGTAATTGGTGTTCTTCTCGACCCGAAAAACCGGCATGAATCATCACCTCCTTTGTCGGCCAGCCGATTTCCAAAAACTGCGTTTATTACATCCACGGTACACCAGCCGATACAGGGCGAATACATCCCGTAGGGGCAACCATTGCATCTGCTGTGTTGCACAGGCTCGTCTCGAAGAATATAGGCACAGTTTTGTTCCCCCCATCATGCAGCCCTTTCTCCGGCCCTGCCAGTAGTAACAAATTTCACAGCTTATGGGCTTGTCTCTGGAGTACCGCATATTGCTGTCTGCTGTACTTCCGCTCATGGTTCCTTCACCTCCATCTGTGTTGTGGCATAAAAATAGAGCGTGTACCCAGCCCTGTAAATTGGGGAGGTACACGCTCTGAATTTATGTATTGATTTATAATCACTCACGGCAAAGATGAAAAAGCCCAGGCTAAACAGCCTGGATTCCCTTGAAAGCCTTGATTTTAGGCACTTTTTGAGTTAGTCCAAATATATCACTAGC
>JAJQFY010000073.1 GCA_021200935.1 Oscillospiraceae bacterium | reverse complement strand
AAGGAGGTTCCCAGAGCATGAGCGGAGTTTTTGAGGAAATTCGCAGAGAGGCGGCGGAAAAGGCAAGTGTTATAGCATCAATCGACATGGCCCGTCGGTTTCATCATTCAGAGGCGGACATTAAGCAGCAGATTATGGAGATGTACGACCTGGACGAATCCACCGCCGACAGCTACCTTCTGAAGAAGAGTGCGTAACGTTTGGCACAGCAAGAGGCGCCTGTCCCATTGGGGAACGGGCGCCTCTTTCTTATGCTTCGCGGGATTTGCCGCGCTTATACCAGTTGGCCGTCGGGGGTGAACTCTACCCAGTAGGTGTCCCCTATTTCGCCGCTGCTGAACAGCTCCTGATAGCCCACGCTGTAGTCCGCGGCGGCGGGAACCTCAAAGACCAGGACGCCGGCGGCGGATTCCCCCACGGGGACGGTGTATTCCGCCGGGAGCATATCCCCTGTGGCCTCCACCCCGGTGTTGGGGCACAGAGCGCGGGCGTAG
Source organism: Oscillospiraceae bacterium (assembly GCA_021200935.1). GTDB lineage: Bacteria > Bacillota > Clostridia > Oscillospirales > Oscillospiraceae > CAJOIG01. The sequence continues at coordinate 7,475 of JAJQFY010000073.1, read as the reverse complement.
GTGACGGGGTAGGCATAGTCCTCATCCCCCGCGCCGCCCCATTGGGCCTGGAAATCCACGTCGTACATAACCAGGGTGTAATTGGTGTAGTTATACACGGTCATATCCACCACCAGCAGGGTGTTCCCCTCCGATGGGACATAGCCCTCATAGGAATCCGCCACATAGGCACCGTTCACCGTGAAGTCAAAAAACACCGAGCGCATAGTGTCCCCAATGGCTCCGTAGGCATAGCCGTTTTCCGCTGTAATTACCCCCTCTGTCTCCGCATCACTGGAAACATAGGGGCTGACCTCCACCGTGCTGCGGTTTTCCGGGGTGAAATAGACCCAGTACACGTCTCCGCTCTCCCCGCTGGAGAAAAACTCCTGGTAGCCTATGCAGTAATCCGTGGCCGCCGGAACCTCGAACACCAGAAGCCCGCTCCGGCCCTCATGGATGCCCAGCCGGTACTCGTCCGGGAGCATATCCCCCGTGGCCTCCACCCCTGTGTTGGGATACAGGGCGCGGGCATAGGTGACAGGGTACACATAGTCGTCGTCCCCGCTGCCGGTGTCCCACTGGAGCTGGAAGTCCGTGTCGTACATGGTGACGCTGCCGTTTGTGTAGTTATAGACCGTCACATCCGCCACCAGCACCACGTTTCCCTCCGAGGGAATGTAATCCTCATAGGAATCCGCCACATAGGCGCTGTTCACCGTGAAGTCGAAAAACACCGAGCGCATGGTGTCCCCCAGATAGCCATGGGCATAGCCGGTGCTGTCCGCCTCTATTACCTGGCCGGTTCCGGCGGTCGTCTCCGTTTCGGCCTCCGTCTCTGTCTCTGTCCCCGGCTGGGTTTCCGCGGCGTCCACGGCGGCGCTGACCGCGTCGGACACGGAGCTGCCGCACCCGGCCAGCGACAGGGCCAGGCACAGGGCCAGAAAAATAAGCAGGAATCGTTTCATCTTCTAAACCTCCCTTTTTCCTTTCTCCCCATTATACCAAACGCAGCCTGCCAAACACAACAGGCGGGTAATGCGTCTTTGTGAAATTTATTGACAAGCACGCCGGTACCGGCTATAATGACAGGAGAGAAAATGTTTCAGGAGGTACAGATATGGAACAGAGATTTTACGCCTGCGAGCATTGCGGCAAGATTATCGCCGTGGTGAAAGAGACTGGCGTGCCGGTCATCTGCTGCGGGGAAGAGATGAAGGAAATCATCCCCGGCACCACCGACGCCGCTGTAGAGAAGCACGTCCCGGTCTATCAGGTGGCGGACGGCAAGGTCAGCGTCACCGTGGGCGCCGCAGAGCATCCCATGCTGCCGGAGCATTACATCGAGTGGATCTCCCTGCAAACCAAGCAGGGCAACCAGCGCAGGGAGCTGAAGCCCGGCCAGCCCCCCAAGGCCGTGTTCCCCATCCTGGAGGGCGACGAGGTGGTAGCCGTCTACGCCTACTGCAACCTCCACAGCCTGTGGAAGGCATAAACGCCAAAACCCTTTAAACATCAAGCAGGGTCAGACCGTCCGCAAAGGGCGGCCTGGCCCTGTTTTTTCTTATTCCGTCATGTCCACCCGGGCTGTCAGCCCCCGCAAAACAAGCTCCTGCATCAGCCCGCTGATTTCCTCGGTGCTGACGTCCTTCCCCTTTTCGTTCCAGCGCTGCAGCATTCCAAACAGCGCGGAATTGGCGAAGCAAATCAGATAGTCGAAATAGGGCGTGTCCTTCGATATGGGAAAATACGCCTCCAAAAAGGGGAGCATCTCCGACTGCACCCGCGCCAGGAAGGCGGAGTCGCCGTTTGGCCCCATAAGCAGGTATATTTTCTCGTTCATGGCCGCAAAGATAATTTGAAACATGGCCCCCGGCGAATGATTTTCCGCAGTGGCCCGCAAAATCGTCTCCTTGAGCTGTGCCAGCAGCCCTGTCTCCACATAGGCTACAAGCTCGTCCGTGTCCAAAAAATACTCATAAAAGGTGCTGCGGTTATACCCCGCCCGCTTCGTCAGCTCACTGACGGATATTTTCCTCATGGGCTTTTCCTGAACCAGCGATCAGAACGCCTCCACAAACCGCTGCCGCGTCCGTTCCGTAATTTCCGGCTGCTTCTTCATTCCCGTTTCCTCCTTAAATCATCCGACAGTTTCAAAAATATTGACGGTTGATGTTTCCCTGCCATACGGGTATAATTCATCATACAACAAGTTGTTGGATAAAGTCAAGGAGGAATTTTTCATGTCAGAAATCTCGGTAAATCATCTGACAAAGGACTACGGCCATGGCCGGGGCGTGTTTGACGTGAACATTGAAATTGACAGGGGCCAGTGCTACGGCTTTCTGGGGCCGAACGGAGCTGGAAAGACCACCACCATCCGGCACCTGATGGGCTTTTCCAAACCCCAGGAGGGCAGCACATCCGTTTGGGGGATGGATAGCTGGGAAAACAGCGCCCGGCTGCAAAACATTGTGGGGTATCTGCCGGGGGAGGTGACGCTTCCGGCTGGCCTTTCCGGCACGGCCTTTCTCCGCATGATGGAGAAAATGCGGGGAATAAAGCGGGAAAAATACCTGCAAATGCTGCTGGATCGCTTTGAGCTGGATCCCCATATCAGCATTAAGAAGATGAGCCTGGGCGTCAAGCGGAAGCTGGCCGTCGTCACCGCCTTTATGCACGACCCGGATATTTTGATTCTGGACGAACCCACCTCCGGCCTTGACCCGGTAATGCAGGAGACCTTCATCGAGTATATCCGGGAGGAAAAGGGCCGGGGCAAGACGATTTTCCTGTCCTCCCACATCTTCCATGAGGTGGACGCCGTATGTGACCGCATTGCCATCATTCGGGGCGGGAAAATCGTGTCTGAATTTCAGTCAGAGGAGCTGAAGCAGAAGCACGACAGAATCTACCGGGTGTCCTTTTCGGACGCGGATTCCTACAGGGCCTTTGTCAGCAAGCCCCTGCCCTTCACCTCCAAAAACGAGAGAAAGCTGCGGGCGCGGGTGCAGATTCCGGCAGACCGGGTGGGCGAGCTGACCGAGAGCCTGCGGGGCTTTCACATTGCGGATTTTGTGGAAATCCCCTTTACCCTGGAGGATTATTTTATGGGCTTTTACGACACCGGCCACCATTTTGAGGGGCTGCCCTCCCGGCGCTCCGAAAGGAAGTGAGGCAATGAGCAAGACTGTTATTTCTGTAGACCACCTGACGAAGGATTACGGGCAGGGCCGGGGCGTTTTCAATGTCTCCCTGGATATCCAGGAGGGGGAGGTGTTTGGCTATCTTGGCACCAACGGCTCCGGCAAGACAACCACCATCCGGCACATGATGGGCTTTTTAAAGCCCGACGGCGGCGCTGTTTCCGTAAACGGCCTGAATCCCTGGAAAAACGCCCCGGACGTGATGAAAAGCGTCAGCTATATCCCCGGCGAGATTGCCTTTCCCGATTTGAAAACCGGGACGGATTTCTTCCGGGTGCAGGCCCGGTTTCTGGGCGTAAGGGATTTTTCCTATATGAACCACCTGATTGATATACTGGGCCTGGATCCCTCCGCCAATCTAAAGCGGATGAGCAAGGGCATGAAGCAGAAAACCGCCATTGTGGCGGCGTTAATGGGAGACCGGGATATCCTTATTCTGGACGAACCAACCACCGGCCTTGACCCCCTGATGTGGGAGACCTTTCTGGAGCTGATTCGGGAGGAAAAGGCCAAGGGCCGCACCATTTTCATGTCCAGCCACATCTTTGAGGAAATCGAGGAGGTCTGTGACCGGGTGGCTATTATCCACAACGGCGAAATCCAAAGCGTGCTGAACCTCTCCCAGTTCCGGCACAGCTCTGTGCGGACGTTCCAGGTGGAGTTTTCAGAGGAGGCGTCCGCCGAAGCGTTTTGCCAGCGTCTGCCGGGCAGCGTTCAGGACGGCCCGCGGGTGCGGTTTGACGCGGCGGCAAGGGACGTGGACGGGGCGTTTCAGGCCCTGGACGGCCTGCGGGTCGTTTCCCTGTCAGAAAGCCACCCCGACCTGGAGGATTATTTTATGAAAACACTGCAAGACAGCTACGCGAAGGAGGGTCTGCGTTAAGATGAAGACGACGAAAATTTTTTCCTGGCCGCTGATGAAGCAGAGCATCAGCGCCAATAAGGTTCTGGCGATTGCCTGCACCTTGATTCTCTGCCTGATGACGGTGGTAATCACCTTTGCGGGCAACCTGATTGGCTCCACCTCAGATTCCACGGATTACACCGACGCCCAGACGGATTTTTACAGCTATTTATACGTGCTGGCCTCCTATAACGATATGGCCGGTACGGAGCTGAGCTATGAGGATTTTGCCGAGGCGGAGGATTTATCCCAGTACGACACAGTGTTTTCCATGATGTCAGAGCAGTCTGACGACCTGGATTTGAGCTGTGATGGCTTCGCGGAGGCGGCGGACACCCTGTCCCAGTCGGAGGCGGGGCTGGACAGCTACATTGAAAACTTCGAGTATGTGTACGCACTAGGCTCCGTGCAGGGCTGCTTCTCCGGGGAAGACCTGGACGTGGAGGCCATGATGACCAACATGCTGGAAATGATGGGCGTCTCCTCCGACCTGGTGGAGAACATGAGCAAGATGGACACCTCCGCCATGCTGAACCAGATGTATTTCACCATTATGAGCCTGCTGCCCATCCTGCTGTTCATCATCTTCGCGGGCAACGCCCTGATCGTTGACCAGGTGGACAAGGGTTCCATGGCCTATATTTTGTCCACCCCCACCAAGCGGAGCGCTGTTGTCATTACCCAGGCCGTTTACATGGTCGTGGTACCCCTGATCATGGTGGGCTGCGCCTTCCTCACCAAGCTGATTGCCTGCAATATCATCGTAGGCGAGGTGGACGCGGCAAAATACGCGGCGCTGTACGGCGGCCTGTACCTTCTGACAGAGGCCATGGCGGGCATCTGCTACCTGGCAAGCTGCCTGTTCAACCTGAGCAAGTACGCCCTGGCCCTGGGCGGGGGTTAAACGTCTGGTTTTTCATCTGCTCCCTGCTGGGGATGTTCGGCTCGGAGAGCATGGTAAACGTAGGCATGGGCGTGGAGGAGCTGGGGATGTTCAACCGGCTGTCCCTGGTGGGTCTGTTTGACATTGACGCCCTGGGAACCGTCGGCTCCGGCGCGGTGGATTACGCCTTCGTCCCCAAGCTGATTGCCCTGGCCGTGGTGGCGGTCATCTGCTATATAGCGGGCGCTGTCCGCTTCCAGAAAAAGGATCTGCCGCTGTAGGCTGTTTCCCCCACAACCCATAAAAAGAGCGCCGCAAATCTGCGGCGCCCTTCATTTTATGGGTTTTTATGGCTGTCTTGGCATTACTCGGCGGGCATCACAACGATGTCGCCGGTCCAGGAGCCGCCGGCGGAGGTGTCTACGATCTCCCCATCCACGGTGACGGTGCCGTTGATGACGGCCCCGGCCTCCAGGGTCAGGCTGTTCAGGTTGCTCTCGGCGGTGACGTTCCAAACGGAAGTGGCGTCCATGGTCAGATAGGTGCCGCGCACCGCGTCATAGGTCTCGAAGGCGCACAGCCAGCCATAGATAGCGGTGGGGTCGGCGGCCTTATAGCTCTCGTCCGTGTCGGTGGGATCATCCACGTTCACATACCAGCCAGTCTCCTCGTCCACCACATAGGACACGTCCGCGTAGTCGGCGAACAGGGCGTTCCAGTCGTCCGCGTCCCCGGTGTAAATCGCGCCGGTCAGGGTGGTGTTCACGAAGTCCAGATACATGGGCCGCTGGTAATCCTCGTGGGAGATGTCGCCCGTCCAGTCGTTGTCCACAGAGTAGACACAGCAGCCGGGGATGTCCTCGGTGGCTACGTCGTCCAGGATCTGGATGGTACTCTCGTCCAGATCAACCACGGACTGAATGATGATGCCGTTGGAGCTTTCCAGCTCCACATTGGTCAGATAGCAGTCGGCGCTGGCACCCCGGAACACGATGGTGGAGCCGTGGAGATGATCCATCCACGCCTGCTGAAGCACAGGATACTGCTGGATGGCCTCGCCGGAAGCCCCCACAGTGGAAAGAGTAGAGTTGGTGACAACCAGCACAGGCACCGTCGTCCAGGCTGTGGAGACGGAGGAGTCCTTCACGCCGGTCTCCTCACTGGCCTGGTGCATGGTGTCCACCACATGGAACACGATGGCGTTGCGGTCGCCGATGATTTCAGAGGGGGTGTCCTCCTCCAGCTCCTCGCCCTCCAGGTTCGCCAGGAAAATCTCGTCCTCGGCCTCCAGGGCGTCGGCGGAGGAGCCGATGGTCAGCACGCCGGTGTTGGTGACGAAGGCGCCGTACTCGGCGGAATCGAAGCGAGAGCCGTATACATACACGCTCAGGCCCGTGTCCGCATAGGTGCCATAGCCGCCGTACCAGTTGTAGCTGTCGCCGTTATACAGGTAGAAGGTGAAGGAGGAGCCGCCGGTGTCGGTACTCCAGGAGCCGTAGCCCTCGCTGGCAACGGTGGTGTTATAGATGTACGCCGACAGGGTGCCGCAGGCAATCAGGTTGCGGGAGTTGCCGAGCTGGGCGGTGAACCAGGGCATATCGCACCACTGGCCGTCCGCGCCCACGGACTCAAAATAGCTGTCCTTGATGATGGTGGTACCCTGGCTCAGGCTCACCGTGTACCGGCTCAGGCCGGTGACAATGGCGTAAACGTTCTCGATGGTGGCCACGCCGCCCTTGTTGGTGAAGCCAGCGCCGCCGGAGCTGTCAGTCCCCCAGACGTAGCCCTCCGCCTCGTCGAGCTGGATAACCGTGTTGAAGGAAAGCTCCTCCCCGGTGAAGTGGGTAGTCACGTCGAAGAGATCCTCCTCCCCGCCGATGACGATCTCACCGCCGGAAACCAGGATGCCCCCGGCCTTGTTGGCGTCGCTTGTCAGCTTCACGCCGGAAATGACGTCGTCGCTGATAACGCCGCCCTCGGCGTACTCGATGGTGACAGAGGCAGCCTCCGCGTCCTCCGTTACCCCCTCGTCCGTCACGGTGATGGCCGCGTTGCCGGTGGCGTTCATGTCCGCCGCGCCGTTGGCAATCGCGTCGCCGCTGGCCTCTCCGCTGGCCTCGCCGGAGGCGAAAGCGGAAACGGCTGCGCCGCACAGCAGGCACACACACACAGCAGAATGGACAATACTTTCTTCATATTCTTCCTCCTTAAAAAATGGTAAGATTAGTATACCATTTTTGTGAAGTACCTGGCAATGATATCTGTCCATCCCTTTTTCAACTTTTTTGTTAGGCGGTCACAACCAGATAAGCCCCGTAGGCGGCCAGCAGCACCGCCCCCTGGAGCCTGCTCCCCCGCTGGCGGAGCAGCAGCGGCACGAAGGCCAGCACCGTCACCAGCAGGCAGGCGGGCAGGTCGATACGCATACAGGCCGCGGCCACCGGCAGACGCTGGCCGCTGACCGCCGCGCAGACCGGCAGTATCAACGTCAGGTCGATGAGAT
>JAJQFY010000075.1 GCA_021200935.1 Oscillospiraceae bacterium | reverse complement strand
TTCATGGACTGCTCCACCACCGCCTGCATGAGGAAGAAGTTGCCCCGGGCGTTCACGTCCATCAGCTTGTCCCATTCCTCCACGGTCAGCTCAAGCCCGGCCTTTCCGGCCATCATCCCGGCGCACTCCACCAGTCCGGCAACCGGCCCCATGGCCTTGACAATGCTCTCCACGCAGGGGCCGATGGCGGCGGTGTCCTCCATATCCAGGGGGAAGAACGCCACGGTTCCCAGCCCGGCAAAGGCGGCCTTGGCCTCCTCCATGGCCTTTTCAGAGCGATAGGTGACAGCTACCCTGGCGTTGGCCTCCAGCAGGGTACGCACAATGTCCCTGCCGATGCCCCCGGTGCCGCCGGTGACAAGCACCGTCTGCTGCTTCAAATCAATGGTCTTCATTCGCTTTCCTCCATGGTTAAAGATTAATTATATATTAAGCTGATTTGCTGTCGGTATGCCCCTGACGGCCCTTTTCCTCCCATATCATCAGGGCGGTCAGATCCGCCGGGGAGACCCCGGAGATGCGGCTGGCCTGGCCGAAGCTGGCGGGGCGGATCTGGGCCAGCTTCTGCCGCGCCTCGGTACGCAGGCCGGGAACGGCGTCATAGTCGATATCCGGGGGAATACGGCGGCCCTCCATTTTGGCGAACGCCTCCACCTCCCTGAGCTGGCGGCGGATATATCCCTCATATTTTATGGATATTTCCACCTCCTCCGTCACCGCCTTCGGCAGCGCCGGTCTGCCCGGATCCTGGGGGGCCAGGGAGGCATAGGTATTCTCAGGCCGCTTTAAAAGCTGGTAGAGCCTGCTCTTTTTCAGCCGTTCTATCTCCCGGTCTACCATTGCATATTTATCCAGCACCCGCTGGTACTGCTCCTGGCTCACCAGGCCCACGCCGTATCCAATGGATGCAAGTCGATAATCGGCGTTATCCTGCCGGTGCAGGAGCCGGTATTCCGAGCGGCTGGTCATCATGCGGTACGGCTCGTTGGTACCCTTCGTCACCAAATCGTCCACCAGCGTGCCGATATAGCCGTCGGAGCGCTTTAATATCACCGGCTCCCGGCCCAGAATTTTCATGGCGGCGTTCACCCCGGCCAGCCACCCCTGGCAGGCGGCCTCCTCATAGCCGGAGGAGCCGTTAAACTGCCCTGCCCCGTAAAGCCCGGAAATTTTCTTCGTCTCCAGAGTAGGATAAAGCTCCGTGGGGTCAACGCAGTCGTACTCAATGGCATAGGCGGGGCGGGTGATCTCCGCCCGCTCCATCCCCGGCAGGGTGCGGAGCATTTGGATCTGCACCTCCTCCGGCAGAGAGGAGGAAAAGCCCTGGACATACAGCTCCTCCGTGTGCAGGCCCATTGGCTCAATGAAAAGCTGGTGCCTGGGCTTGTCCGGGAAGGTGACGATTTTCGTCTCGATGCTGGGGCAGTAGCGGGGGCCTACCCCCTGAATCACCCCGTCATACAGGGGGCTGCGGTCAAGGTTATCCCGGATGATCTGGTGGGTGCGCTCGTTCGTGTAGGTCAGCCAGCAGACGGCCCGGTTTTCCGGGGCCTTCTCCGTGGAAAAAGAAAAAGGCTGTGGCTCCGCATCCCCGTATTGTATCTCCATCTGGGAACAATCCACCGTCCGGGCGTTCACCCTGGGGGGCGTGCCGGTCTTGAACCGGCGCATACGCAGTCCCAGCCCCGCCAGGCAGTCCGTCAGGGGCAGGGAGGCCGCCAGGCCGTCCGGCCCGGAATCCCGCACCGCCTCCCCGGTGATGGTGCGGCCCCCCAGGTAGGTGCCGGTGGCCACGATGACCGCCTTCACCTGCCAGACCGCCCCCTTGTCTGTGGTGACGGCGGCCACATGGCCGTCCTCCACCGAGAGGGAGACCACCTCCCCCTGCTTTAAGCGCAGGTTTTCCTGCCGCTCCAGGGTCTGCTTCATGACCTCCTGATATTTTCGGCGGTCAGCCTGGGCCCGGAGGGAATGGACGGCGGGGCCTTTGCCCAGGTTCAGCATACGGTACTGAATACAGGCCCTGTCCGCGGCCCGGCCCATCTCGCCCCCCAGGGCGTCCAGCTCCCGGACAAGGTGGCCCTTGCCCGTGCCGCCGATGGCCGGGTTGCAGGGCATATTCCCCACCGCGTCCAGACTGATGGTGAAGCACACCGTGTCCAGCCCCAGCCGCGCCGCCGCAAGGGCCGCCTCGATGCCCGCGTGGCCCGCCCCGATCACTACAATATCACATTTTCCAGCGTCATACGTTCTCATGGGGTCTATTATAAGACAAAATCCCCGCCGCCGCAAGGGATATGTTCCCATCCGCTTTCTGGGTCAGGCCGGTGACAAGCCGGGCAGAGTATGGTATACTATCCCTATCCAATATAGGTGAGAGAGGAATATCCATGCCGTTTTTCAACCGGGCCAGATGGCTCACAGATAAATATATATTGGTTATGCTGGGCCTGTTCCCCCTGTTCGTGGGGGTGCGGCTGAACGCCTATGAGAGCATAACCGCTTCCAAATTCTGGTTTTTCGCCGCCGCCACCGGCCTGTGGGCGGCGGGTTCCCTGCTGCTGCTGGTCATTGGGCTGATTCGGGGGGAGCGGTACGCCCTGGAGGTGCGCCCGGCCCATCTCGCGGTGGCCTTTTTTCTCATGGCGGGGGGCATTTCCGCCTGCCTGTCGGAATATGGGTCGGTGTGCCTTGTGGGGGCCAACCGCTACACGGGGTACCTGACCTATGTGCTGTACGGGCTGATATTTTTCGGTGTCTCCTGGCTGGGGGAGCCGAAGCGGCGGCATATATGGGCCATGGGTCTGGCCGCCGCCCTCTGCTGCGTTATCGCCCTTTTGCAGCTTGGGGGGCTTGACCCCTTCTGGCTGTACCCGGAGGGGACGAATTATTACGACAAATATGTGGCCTATAACAGCGCCTTTTTGGGAACCATCGGCAACACCGGGCTGCTGTCGGCCTATCTGTGTCTGGCAGGGCCGATCCTGACGGCCTTCGGCCTGCGGTCAAAAAAAATCGACCGGCTGCTGCTCCTGCCGGGGGCGCTGGCGGTGCTGGTGCTGCTGTGCTGCGACGTGGACGCGGGGGTGCTGGCCCTGGCCGGGTGCATTCTGGTCAGCGTTCCCATGCTCATCCGCTCTCCCAAGGGGTCAAAAATCGCCGCCGGTGTCAGCGGCGGCCTCACCCTGACCGGGCTTGCGGGGGTGTATTTCTGGCCGGGAACCAGCGGCACCATTTACGAAGCGTCCCAGCTCCTCCACGGCCATCTGGCGGACGAGTTCGGCTCCCACCGGGGTCAGATATGGAAGCGCTGCTGGGAGCTTTTCCGGGAAAGGCCCTGGCTGGGGGGCGGCCCCGGCACCGCCGCCCTTCGCATTAAGATTCAGTGGTACAGCGAGGTGCGGGACCAGACCGTGCAGGTGAATAACGCCCACAACGTATACCTGGGCTATCTCATCGACATCGGCCTGCCGGGGCTTTTGTGCTATCTGGCCGCCATCGCGTGCAGCCTTGTCACCTGGTTCCGCCGCCGGGACAGCGCCCTCTATGCCGCCCTGGGCTGCGGCCTGCTGTGCTATTGGATACAAGACCTGTTCGGCCTGGGCCTGACGCTGACCGCCCCTATGATGTGGGTCGTTTGGGGACTATTAGAATCATTTGGGATGAAAAGCTCCGCTTTTCATCCCAAATGAGGGGGTTGCGGCCTCATCTGCGATTGTATCGCAGATGAGATGCTGCAACTGTTGGTTGACAAATTGACTGGCCCTGAGACTAAATGTCAAGAACTTTTTAGTACCTTGCTCAAAAAAATTTGCAGACAGGCTCCCATCCGGCAGGAGACAGGGGCCTGCAATATGCTTTATCCGGCGTGACGCTGGCTTTGCAGGCTCGGCGTAGTTGATGTGTGACGCTTGTGACGCTGTGACGCTTTTTTTATATACCAGATAGCGTCACGGAAATAGCGTCACCGGAAGCAACGGCTTCCTCGTCTGTGTTCAGTTTTTTCAGCGTGAAGGTGCGTTTCTCCCGGCTCCGGCTGTTCGGAGTGTAGCTGATACCGAAGTCGTTATAGAGCGCCGACACATTGACATTCAGCTTTCTGGTCAGGGATTGCTTTCAGTTCGATAAACTGGAAGCCGTCTTTCCCTTCCTTATAGATTTTTCACTTCTATAATAATCCATCGTTCAGTTTTCCAATAAAATAAAAGCCGTTTGATTTATGCCCATTCATCGTCGTAAATGTTAAATGCTGATATTCCAATTCAGTAAAATCACACAACAATGCTTTTATCCATTTTTCATCATGATGTCGGCATACCGCGCCTTCTGGCAGTTCAAATACTCCATATGTGCCAAAAGTAGCCTGATATTTTTCATAACGCTTAACATTTCTCTCATCTGCATTTAGCAGGAAGTCATTTACATATAAAATACCGTCCTGTTTCAGAACACGCTGAATTTCACGAAGTAACTGTATCTGTTCCGCATCTGTGCGGATACAGGTTAAAACTGCGAACAGAATCACGGCGTCAACACTCGAATCCGGCAGATCAATTGTATCCGTTTCCTTTACACGCAGATCAATGTAAGGAAATTGCTCTTTTCCTCTGTCTATCATGCCTTTTGAAAAATCAATTCCGATCAGATTGCGATAACCGTTGTGATATAATTCATCGAGCGTTCTCCCATAGCCGCATCCTACATCCAGAACTTTTTCTTCCACCCCCACATATTTAGAGAAGCTGTCTGCATGAAACGGTGTCGTAAATTCTTTTTGCTCTGAAACACTGTCCCAATATACCTTTTGTTCCATCGCTGAAAATTCTCCTTTCTGCTGTTCAGTTAAAAATTGTTATAAATGCAGGAAATGCTGGCTGGAAATTAAAAATTCGGCAAAACATTTTCTCAAATATACGAATCAGAGGTGCGTTAATCAGTGTACATAAAACTGTTCCGATTCCTATACCAACTATGCGGTGAAAAAATAGCAGCGAAAGAACAAAAGAAGCTCCAAGGCTGCTCCAATCATAGATCTGCTTGACACTACTAAAAGGTTTTCCAGTGTGTTGAGCAATGCATTTTACAAACATTTCATATACCTGGCATGGTAAATAACTCTGGAAGAACAGAGAAATGCCAGCCGCTAAAGTCAATGATCCCAGTAAAAAAACAATCATCTTCTCCCATAAAAATATCGGATAGATGTTTGCGAAGACCTGAAGCATCTGATCTAAAATCCATCCATAGGGAATTGCCACCACAAAAGACCAAAGCTGTTTTTTGAGAAAACGGCCTGTCCATACACAACAAAGCAGGAACAGCGAACCCTGCACGATACATTCTCCCATGCCGAAGGAGAGCCATGGCACTCTCATAGATAACAGATATGCAGGAGCGGCAACCATGGATAAACCTAAACCCGCTTTTGCCTGCAAAGCAATTCCCATAGCGCTCAACAGCATACCAAATATATATGCCATCTCTCCCATCGGAAAACGATGGAAAACATCTCCGATTCGATTCATATTATTCCCTCCCTATGCGTTGAATTTTAGCAGAGAATAATATAAAATGATATGAGAAATCTCACACATATATACAAAGGAGCAATACGATGATCAAAATAAATAACCTGAAGACAATAGAAGATTACTACAATCATTTCCCACTATCAGATTGCTTTGATTTTGATATACGCCCGTATACTTCACTTGTAAAATTTGATAATGAAGAAGCCATTCTGCAGGAAGGTGAAAAACCAAACTATCTGTATTACTTGATAGATGGACGCGCAAAACTGTTTCTTTCACACGAAAACGGGCGCATTTCTCTGATCAATTTTCTGAACGCCCCTTGTTTTATAGGGGAAATGGAACTGCTTGGCGCACAGGAAGCTGCTAATGGTGTAACCGCCATTACTCCCTGTACCTGTTATGCTGTGCATATCAACGATTGCAGGGACAGCATTTTAAACGACGTGAAATTTCTGCGTCACCTCTGCCTGTTTCTAAGCAGGAAGGCAATAGGAAACACATATAATTATTCCAGAAATCAATCCTGGCCATTAGAAGTGAGGCTGGCGAATTTCATTCTACTGACTGCCTGCAATGGACTGTACAGAGAGAAGCATACAGAAGCATCTGAATTTCTGGGGGTAACATATCGTCATCCGCTTTATGTTCTCGCTGATTTTGTAAAGAGAGGAATCCTGAAAAAAACAGCACAGGGGTATTATATTCAGGATCTGGCTGCCCTGCGTAATATATCGGAAGGAAAATAAATGCAGCTCTCTGATTTTTTCAGGAGAAGTGCAAGCCGCGCTTTTGATATGTACTAAAATCTTATCTACACTTTATAGCACCTGTTGGTAGCCTGTAACCGGCGGATCTGATAGAATGCGCTTGCGCTGGAACGCAGCGCCGTTCCCCTGATGTTCCTGTATATGAATATTATGACCGAACAAACCGAGAATTTCCTGGGTGCGGCCCTGCTGCTGGCCTTCTTTCTCATGGTGGGCGTCGGGGTCTTTTTCCTGGTGCGGGGCGGCGTCCGCTGGGAGAGCTTTCAGAAGCTGCTTCAGGAGGGGGACTACACCAGGGAGAAAAAGAGCGCCGACCACGCCCTGTCCGCCGTCTACTGGCCGGTTGTCACCGCCATTTATCTGGCTTACAGCCTCATCACCTTCAACTGGGCCTGGAGCTGGATCATCTGGTGCGTCGCCGCCGTACTCTTCCCCGCCGTGGCAGCCCTGGTGAAAGCCGTCAGGGGGCGGTGATACATAAATACACGCCCCGCCCCCCTGGCTGTTGTTATCAACCATTTGGCCGCGTGGTTCACCACGGGCCAGCCCCTCCCCCTGGCATCCGACGCCCTCAACGCCGGTATTACCCTCCTCCTGTCCCTGATGTGCTTCGGCATGGACTATATGGCGCAACACAGGCCGGGCGGGGAATGAGAGAAAACAGAAAATGGCGAGACAGGGGAATCCTATCTCGCCATCTTTTATGCACTTTAATACGGGCTGATCTCCATGGTTGGGTCGTCCGCGCCTTTTTCTATGGCGCGGATTTCGGCCCAGTAGCCGCCGTGGTCGCCGATTTGGACGAAGACCCGGTCTCCTACCCGGTGGCCCAGGACGGCCTGGCCCACGGGGGATTCCTTGCTGATGAGGCCCTTCATGGGGTTTTGCCGCAGCGTCGTCACCAGGGTGATGACCTCCTCCTCATTCTCATCCTCCATGAACAGCGTCACCCGGTCGAACAGCCCCGCCTCGTCCGCCTGGGAGGACGACTCGATCACCACGGCGGAGGCGATCATCCGCTTCAAATACCGTATGCGGCTCTCGTTTTTATTTTTGGCCTGCTTGGCGGCCTTATACTCAAAATTTTCCGACAAGTCCCCAAAGGCCCTGGCGGTCTGCACATCCTCGATCAGCTTCGGTCTCAGCTCCGTTTCCCGATAGTCGATCTCCTGCTGCATTTTCTGAATGTCCACCGCTGTCAATTCGTCGTGCATATTATCCTCTCCTTAATTCGATTCATTTTTCAGTTCCACCTCCGCCATGCACCGGCGGCGGAGGTACCACAACACGGTCTGACCCACGGGCTTTTGAAACATCCGCTCCATGGCCATGGCGTAGGCGGCGAGCTGGGCGCGATAGCGCTCCGGCTCCACCGTCCCGTCGGTCTTGAAGTCAATGACGGTCAGCACTCCCTTCTCCTCAATGCAGCAGTCCACCACTCCCTGCAGGAGAACGCTCTCCTCCGCCGGGGCGCTGTCAAACCACCGGCTGGCCGGGCAGAGCAGGGAGAACCGAAGCTCCCGGGCCACCCTGTCAGCCCGGAACACCCGCTGGCCCAGGGGCGAGCGGAAGAAGGCCAGAATATCCTCCGGGGCCACGGCCTCCGCCTGCCGCTCCTCCAAAAAGCCCATGTCCCGCAGCCGGGCGATCTCCCCGGCCACCTCCGCTTCGGAGCCGGTTTTGGAAAAATCTATATACTGCATCACCAG
>JAJQFY010000031.1 GCA_021200935.1 Oscillospiraceae bacterium | reverse complement strand
AGTGTAGACTCGATTTTTGTTTTTTCGAGTGTCTACTCTATGGGGACTATATCACGTGGCTTTGAGGCGTCCCTTTTTTCGTTGGCGCGGGCCGATAACAAATTGTATTAGGACGGAGAAAATGCATAAGTTGATACAGAAAAAATGGAAGAAATTACCAATTTTTTGGCCTTGGGCGGGAGAGGGAAAAACTGGAAATTTCAGATGTTTAAAGGGTTTTGCCCCGGGGATATCAGGGGGGTAGGCGTTTGACATAATTCGCTGATTCGGGGCTAATGCAGGAAGTTATCGACATTTTCAACAGAGATTTCAACAGTCACTCCGCCCTTGGGCCAAAGGATTTAGGGGAATAATTACCAGTTTCTTCCAATTTCTCAAACGCGTCCAGAAACAAATAGTATCAAAAAATTGGTGGACATAATCAGGGGAATTTGGGGGAAGGGCGTCGAAATTTGGGGAATCTTGCAGGATTCGAAAGAAAATCCTGCATCGGTCATCTCCGCTGGTCAAGATAATGGCTGTCCGCCATAGAGACAAAGTCTTCTCCCGCCACCACCAGGTGATCTACCAGCGTCACC
The DNA here is from genome assembly GCA_021200935.1 of Oscillospiraceae bacterium. Classification (GTDB taxonomy): domain Bacteria; phylum Bacillota; class Clostridia; order Oscillospirales; family Oscillospiraceae; genus CAJOIG01. Next base: position 7,568 of record JAJQFY010000031.1, on the reverse strand, counting down.
CCCACCATAGCCAGGGCTTCCTGGATCCGCAGGGTGGAGGCCAGATCCTCCTGGGAGGGGAGGGCAATGCCGTTGGTGTGGTTGTGGGCCAGAATGACGGCGGAGGCGTTCTGGCTCAGGGCGATCTGGACGATTTGGCGTATGCTGACGTTGGCGGTGTCGGCGGTACCCTGGCCCAGGGGGCGGCAGTCCAGCAGCTTCATGGCGGCGTCCAGGCAGACAAGATAAACCGTCTCATTCTTGCAGTTGAAAAAGCGGGGGATGAGAAACCGTCCGGCGGCGGCGCTGTCTGGCAGAACCTTCCCCGGCTCCGCCTTGCTGATCAGGTACCGGCGGGCCGCCTCCGGCACAAAATGAATGAGAATGGCCGCGTTTTCCCCAATGCCGTTCACAGTCATCAGGGCCTCCGGCGAGGCGTCAAAGACCCCGGCCAGGGCGCCGAAGGCATCCAGAAGGTGATGGGCCAAAAGGTTTGTGTCCTTCCGGGGCAGGGCGTAGAAAAGCAGCATCTCCAAAACATTGTGGTCGTCAAAATTGTCCAGGCCATGCTCCATAAAGCGTTTTCTCATTCGGTCCCGGTGTCCTGCGTGTTCATTCATGGGGTTCCCTCTTTTCCTTGTAGGGTGAATTTGCGTTATTTTGCCTGTCGTGTTATAATAGGTGGGCGAAAAAATTTTCGGCCCCCGCGTCCATGGCGCGGGAGGCTCTCTTCAGCGGGCTGCACAGCCCTGTGCCGAAAGGAGGACAGGCTCTTGAAGCTAAAGCTTTCCGATGTACGGGATTTTTTGAAGCGGGCGGATATGCTGCTGTTTGCGCTGTGTCTGGCCGCCTCTCTTCTGGGCATTGTGGTCATATCCAGCGCTACCAGCTCCTGGGGTTCGGCGTCTTATGTATCCGTGCAGGCCTTCGCCCTTGTGATCGGCATTGCGCTGTATTTTATCTTCACGGTCATCGACATCGACATCATCTCCGACCAGTGGCCCCTGCTGCTGGTGGTGGAGGTGGGGCTGCTGCTGCTGCTGATCCCCTTCGGTATTGCCGGCGACACCGGCAACAAGGGCTGGATACGTTTTTTCGGCATCGGCATACAGCCCTCCGAGGTGGTCAAGGTCATCTATATCGTCCTGTCGGCCAAGCATATTGCCTATTTAAAAGAGTACCGCTCCCTCAGCGCCCCCCTGTCTGTACTGCAGATCACCCTTCACTTCGGCTTTCTGTTCGTGCTGCTGCTGGGGGTGTCAGACGATTTGGGCAGCGCCCTGGTGTTCTTTTTTATCTTCCTGGTGATGGCCTTCGCCTCCGGGATGAAGCTCTACTGGTTTGTGTTCGGCGCGGCGGCTATGGCGGTGGTGGTTCCCATCGCCTGGAATAACGTTTTGACCACAAACCAGAAGGAGCGCATTCTGGCCCCCTATATCCCGGATGTGGTGGACCCGGACGGCTACGGCATCACCTGGGAGCAGACCCACGCCAAGCTGGCCCTGGCCTCTGGCCGCCTGACCGGCACCGGGCTGTACCAGGGCTCCCAGACCCAGTCCGAGGCCATCGCCAGCAAGCACGCGGACTATATCTTCGCCGCCATCGGGGAGGAGCTGGGCATGATCGGCTGTCTTGTGGTGATCGGGCTGCTGCTGGCCATCATCATCCGCTGCGTGGTGGTGGGCCTGCGCTCCAACAGCACCATGGGTATGCTGATCTGCTTCGGCGTGGCCGCCATGATCACCTTCCAGATGTTTGAAAACATCGGCATGTGCATCGGCCTGACCCCGGTCATCGGCCTGACCCTGCCCTTTTTCAGCTACGGCGGCTCCTCCCTGTTTTCCACCTTCGCCGCCATGGGCATCGTCTCCGGCATCCACTTCCGGCCCAAGCCCGCCCAGTTCCGATTGTATAATACGGGGTATTAATGAGCCTATGAAGAAGGCAGCAGAGACCGTTCTCCCTGCTGCTTTCTTTTCCTTATCCCTCCGGGGAGGCGCTCTCCGGCATGGGGCGTTTGGCGGCGTAATCCTGGCTGACCGCGTCAAAATACCTGGCGCGGGTGACGGCGGTGTAGGGCGTTACCCACAGGGTGACGAAGGGAATTACGCTCAGAAGGTACCAGCCGATAAAGCTCAGGTCCAGCTTAAACAGCTCCCACTTGTGGCCGTCCATCATGTCCCGGCTCGTGCGAATGCACTGCATACAGGTCATTTCCGGGTGGTCGAACATCAGGTAGGTGGCCTGGCGGTAGCCGTAGCTTGCCCGAACCATGGGGATCAGCAGGGGCAGGCAGACTGCCAGCGGCCAGTAGCCGCCCACCAGCACGGCCAGGGCCGAGGCGGGGATGACGTAGAGCAGCGACCACAGACCCAGCAGCAGGCTGGGGAGGATATCCATCCATATGACCCGGAAAAACATCCCGAAGGAGTCGAAAATATCCCCGAAGCCCGGCTTTTCCAGCCGGGATACCCGCATGGCGTACAGCACAAAGCCCATGTTCAGCTCGATAGACATGACCTGCAGGGCCATGCTCAGAAGCCAGCCCCATACGCTTGTGGTGCCGGTCGGCTCCACATAGAGGGTCACGCCCTCCAGGGCGGCCTGGAACATCTCCATGTAGGCGGCCCACTCGCCGGTGATGACCAGGGTCAGAACGGACAGCAGGGTCAGCACCAGGGTCAGGGCCAGCGTCACCCATATGGGGCTGGGCTTCGTCTGGCGGATGGCGTCCTTGGCGCCCCGCTTCATAGCTTTTCGATTGATGGACACAGTTTTACGCTCCTTGTATTATAATCTTATGGAAACAATTTTATGTGCCGCCGCAGCACCCGGATGAGATACAGGGCCGCCACCCCGGTGAAGGCCCCGGTGACGATGGCGGCGCACAGCAGCGCCGGGCCGTACCACAGCACGGCGGCGGATTTCATAACCCCGGCGGCGGCCAGAAGCTGCCCGGCGTTGTGGCCGATGGCCCCCAGAATGCTGACCACCCACAGGTTTTTCTCGCGGAACAGCCCGATGGTCAGGGCCATGACCGCCCAGGAGAGAAGCCCCCCCGCCAGGGAGAACAAAATGACGGAAAAGCTCCCGGCGAACAGGGCGGAGAGCAGAATCCGCACCAGCAGCACACACAGAGCCTCCCGCCGCCCCAGCAGGCTCATGGCCGTCAGGGTGACGACGCTTGCAAGCCCCAGCTTCACGCCGGGTACCGGGATGGGCAGGGGGATTTGGGCCTCTATGAGCCACACGCACAGACTGATGGCCGTCAGCAGGGCCATGAATACCAGCTTTTGGGTTCGTTTCATCCCTCGTCCTCTATCTGTATCACAATGCGGTGGGGCAGGCACACAATGGGTACCGCGCCGTCGGTTATCTGCCCCTGGTTTACGCAGACCTGTTCGTCACAGTCCGCCTCCGTGACCTCAATGGCCCCGTGACTGACCCGGATGACGTTGTAGCCCCGGTCTGTCTCGATGGTGAACTGGTAGGGTACCGCTACGGCGGACAGGTCGATGCGCTGGTATTCCTCCCCGTCCACATAGATCACCGCTTCCGTGCCGCCCGGCGAGCGGAGCAGGTAAAATCCCCCGCTCACGGCGGCCAGCGCCGCGAAAAGCAGCGCGAAAAAGACTGTTTTGTGTTTCATGGTTTACATCTTAATTTTTAAATTGTATAATGTCAACTAGATTGTATTAACTTTTTGCCTGTTTTTTCAAACAGGCCCCCATAAGGAAGGTGGACTGTTGGATCTTTTGCGCTTAATTTTTGGGGAGGCCGCCCCCTGGCTGGCGAGCCTGTCCCGCTTTGTTCTGCCCCTGGTGTGCGTGGCTGTCGTGGTGCGCTGCGTACGCAGTATGCTCCGGGAACGGTATGAGCCGGAGACCTGGGCCTATCTCTATCTGCCGGGGGAGATTATGGTGCCCCTGCGCCATTGGGAGTGTATTTTGGGCCGGGCCAAATCCGTGGACGGCCAACTGGACGACCCCTCGGTGGAGAAGCTCCACGCCTGTCTGATACGGGACGCCGCCGGAGGGTGGACGGTCTATAACCTGGGCCACGGGGACACCTATGTCAACGGCGAGCCTGTGACAGCGGGCGGCGGGGCCATTGCCGACGCGGACGTGCTGACCCTGGGGAAGGTCTCCGCCCGGTTCGTGGATCTGACGGAGGAGGAGCGGGCCGCCCTGCTGAAATACCGCCATGCCCCGGGCCGCCGGGTGCGCCCAGGCGCCACCATGCTGCTTTTGACCGTGCTGCAAATTTTGCTGGTTTTACAGCAGCTTGTCTATAACGAGGACGCGGGAACCAGCGTGGCCATGGCCTTCGGCATTTTGTGCGCCGCCCAGTGGGTGTATTTCTGCGTCCTGCGGGCCTCCGGGCAGACGGGCTTTGAGCCGGAGACCCTGGGCTTTTTCCTGACCACCATCGGCCTGAGCGTGGCCGCTTCCTCCGTGCCGGACGCAAGCTCCATGATAAGGCAGGTGATTTTCATCCTGGCGGGCATTGTGCTGTTTCTGATTCTGGGCCTGTGGATCCGGGATCTGAAGCGGACAAAGTCCCTGAATATGATTGCTGCCGGGGCCGCCGTTGTTTTGCTTGCCATCAACCTGATTTTTGCCCAGGTGACATACGGCGCCCAGAACTGGATCACCATCGGCGGCTTCTCCATTCAGCCCTCGGAGTTTGTGAAGGCGCTGTATATCTACGCCAGCGCTGCCACCCTGGAGCGGCTGTTTGTGAACAAAAACCTGATTTTCTATATCGGCTTTTCCGCCGTCTGCGTGGGGGCCATGGCCCTGATGGAGGACTTCGGGGCGGCTCTGGTGTTTTTCGTCACCTTCCTGGTTATCTCCTTCATGCGCTCCGGCAGCTTTGCCACCCTTTTCCTGGCTATCGGCGGGGCGGCCCTGGCTGTCATGGTGGTGCTGTCCGCCCGGCCCTATGTGCTGGCCCGGTTCCAGACCTGGGGCCACGCCTGGGAGGACATTTATGACACCGGCTATCAGCAGGTGCGGGCCATGAGCGCCGCCGCCAGCGGCGGCCTGTTCGGCCAGGGTTCCGGCAACGGCTGGCTGGTGGACGTGACCGCCGGGGACACGGACATGGTCTTCGGCGTGGTGTGCGAGGAGCTGGGGCTGATTACCGGCCTGTGCTGCGTGGCCTCCATCCTGGCTCTGGCGGGCTTTGTGGTGAAAAACGCCTCCTCTGGCCGCTCCTCCTATTTCGTCATCGCGGCGGCGGCCTCCGTCACCGTTATGATGAGCCAGATGGCCCTGAACGTATTCGGCTCTATGGACATTCTGCCCTTCACCGGCGTCACCTTCCCCTTCGTGTCCCGGGGCGGCAGCAGCCTGCTGTCCTGCTGGATGCTGCTGGCCTTCGTCAAGGGCTGCGACACCAGGGCGCGGGGCAGCTTCGCCGTGAAGCGGCCAGAGAAATTCTCCGGCGGCGTCGGCGTGGAGGAGCCGGAGAATGAGGGTTATGACGAGTACGATGAGTATGATGGATATGATGGGTACGAGGAGTACGGCGGGTACAGCCCGAACAGCCATGCAGAGCGCCGCCGGGCGGGGCGAGGCCGCCCCTACAGGGAGGATAACCGATGAAAAAAGTTACCAATCGTGCCGCCGCTGTACTGATTTTGCTGGCCCTGGTTCTGGTGGGCATGGGGGTGTACATCTTCCGCCTTGTCCGGGACGGGGATGACTGGGCCTCCTTTTACGCCAACGACAGCGTTTACACAAACGGTTCGCTGAACAGCGGCTCCATCACGGACAGAAACGGGGTCGTTCTGGCTGCGGCCAGCGAGGGAGGCGTCTCCTTCGCGGACAGCAGCGCCGTGCGTACCGCCTGCCTTCATGTGGTGGGGGATGTAAACGGCAACATCGGCACCGGGGCGCTGAGCGCCTTCCGCTCGGAGCTTGTGAACTACAGCTTTCTCACCGGCACCACCACCGGCGGGGGGACGGTAAAGCTCTCCATCGACGCGGAGCTGAACGTCACCGCCTATAACGCCCTGAACGGGCAAAAGGGGACGGTGCTGGTCTATAATTACGAGACGGGGCAGATCCTCTGTATGGTGTCCACCCCCGCCTATGACCCGGCGTATGGCTTCGACAGCTCAGACAGCGCCTACGACGGGGTTTACATCAACCGGGGACTCAGCGCCTCCTACGTGCCGGGGTCTGTGTTCAAGCTGGTGACGATGGCGGCGGCCATCGAGAACATCTCCGATATATGGAGCCAGACCTTTACCTGCACCGGCAGCACCACCATCGGCGGGCAGACCATCACCTGCTCCGGCACCCACGGCACCCAGACGGTGGAGCAGGCCCTGGCCAATTCCTGCAACGTGGCCTTTGCGGAAATATCTGTTCAGCTTGGGGGCGACACCATTGCGGAATACGCCGAGAGCTATGGCCTGACCAGCAGCCACTCCATTAACGGCCAGATCACCACCGCCGCCGGGAGCGTCACCAGCGCCCAGGGGGACGACAACAGCACCGCCTGGGAGGGCATCGGCCAGTATGAGGATCTGGTGAACCCCTATGCCCTCCTGCGGCTGGTGGGGGCCATTGCCAACGGCGGCACGGTGGCGGAGCCGTCCCTTCTGTACGGGAGATCCGCCGGAACCACCAAGCTGATGGACAGCGCCACGGCCAGCACCCTATCGGAGATGATGAGCTATAACGTGGAGTACCACTACGGCTCCGGCAGCTATCCCGGCCTGGAAATGCACGCCAAAACCGGCACCGCTGAGGTGGGGGACGGCACCTCCCACGCATGGTTTGCCGGGTTCATCACCAACTCCGACGCGCCCCTGGCCTTCGTGGTCATGGTGGAAAACGGCGGCGGCGGCTACGCCGTGGCCTCCCCCATCGCAAACACCGTTTTGCAGCAGGCGGTCTTTGGCTGACACAGGGAAGGAGGCCCATGACGTGGTTCTTGAAAATAAGCTGGGGATTCAGGACCCGGCGGAGCTTGCCCGGGAGGAGGAGCGGCTCAGCAAAAAACGGGCGGCGGAGCTGTTTGAAAGCGGCCTGCTGGACACCCTGGAGCCGGGGAAATTTTCCTCCCTCCAGGCCATCCATGGGTATCTCTTCGGGGATGTCTATGACTTCGCGGGCAAGCTCCGCAGCGTGAACCTGGCGAAGGGCAGCTTCCGCTTCGCGCCGCTGATGTTTCTGGAGACCTCCCTTGCCAGCATCGACCAAATGCCCCAGTCCACCTTTGATGAGATCGTTGAAAAATATGTGGAGATGAACATCGCCCATCCCTTCCGGGAGGGGAACGGGCGCAGTGGCCGGATCTGGCTCGACCTTATGCTGAAAAGGGGAATCGGTCAGGTGGTGGACTGGCGTCTGGTGGACAAGGAGGACTACCTGCTGGCTATGGAGCGCAGCCCGGTCAGGGATATTGAGATAAAGCATATCCTGAAGGCCGCGCTGACCAGCGATACGGAAAGCCGGGAGGTATACATGAAGGGTATTGATAACAGCTACTATTATGAGGGCTATACCGCCTTTAAAACGGAAGATTTATGATAGACATTGCACTCCACAACGTAAAAAAGAGCTTCGGGGGGG
>JAJQFY010000200.1 GCA_021200935.1 Oscillospiraceae bacterium | reverse complement strand
ACTCTATTAAAAACTTTTCACGGAAGTGTTCAACTTGCTCTTGCAATTTGCACTTAAATTATTCCACATCCGCGCGGCAGTCGATGCCCAGGTATTCGTTGACGGCGTCGGCGATAACCTCAAAGTCCTCAGCCTGGCCCAGATTTTCGGCGATGGCGGAGTAGGTCTGGTAGTTCATCTTGTAGGAGTTTTCGATGTAGAGCTGAGCGTCCTCCTCAGACATATTGACGATGGCGTTGCCGGTGGCGGACTCCCAGGTCTCTGTCCACTGGCTTTGCAGCTCGTCATACAGCCCCAGGCTGTAATCGTAAAGATCGTCCATGACCTCCTCCAGAAGGGCCTGCTGGTCGGCGGACAGGCTGTTCCATTTGTCCAGGTTAAACAGGAAGTTGTAGCAAACGGCGGAGTAGCTGGTCAGCATGGCGTAGTCCGTCACCTCATAGAACATTCTGCTGATGGCGGCGGGGAAGGCCTGGCAGACGGAGTCCACCACGCCGCGGGAAAGGGACTCGTACATATCCGCCGGGGCGCAGGACACCACGTTGAAGCCCAGGGACTCCCAAAGGGCGGCGTTGAGCATGGTGCCGAAGGTGATGCCGCTGAAATCGGCGAAGGTGGTGATCTCCGAGGTGGAGCAGAACAGGGAGGTGCCGGCGGGGAGATAGCCCAGCATTTTTATATTGCCCTCCGTGGCGTACTTCTCGTAAATGGCAGAGGTTTCCGAGTTTTCATAGACCAGGTAGTTGGTCATGTCCAGAGCCTCCTGGTTTCCGTTGGCCAGGCCGATGAAGGCGGTCATGGGGAATACGTCGGAGTTGGAGGACTGGTTCCAGAGGGTCATGTCGATGGCCCCGGAGGAGACGTTGTCATATTCCTCCGCCAGGCTGCAATAGGTGCCGCCGTAGTAGACCTGGAAGGTCAGCTTGCCGCCGGAGCGCTCCTCCACCTGCTCCATGAACCACTGGAGGCACTGGGAGGAGTAGTCGTTTTCGTTGTCGGCGGTGGCGACGATGAATTTAATGTCCTCCCAGCCGCTGGTGTCGTAGGCGGCGCTGTCGGCGGATTCCTCCTGGGCGGCGTCCTCCTGGGCAGGCTCCTCCTCTGTCTCGGCGGCCTCCTCGGTGACGGCCTCGGCTTCGGCGGCTTCCTCGGTGACTTCTTCGGTTTCCGTTTCCTCTGTGTCCGCGCTGGACGAGCAGGCGGCCAGGCAGAAGACCATGACCAGGGCCAGCAGCAGGGCGGTGAGACGTTTCATTTTCGTGTTCATTGTTGTTCCTCCTTACAGAACGGTTAAGTGTGGGTGTCCTTCCTATTTTGTCTCATCCCTCATCCGCCCAGCAGCTTCAGAAGCCACAATATGCTGTTGGGGAAGATGGCGATGAGAAAAACACAAAACATAAAGGCGATAAAGAAGGGGATGATCCCCCGGAATATAACGCCGGTGCGCTCCCCGGTGACGGCGGCGGTCTGGAACACCGACATCCCCACCGGCGGGGTGATGCCGCCCAGGTTCGCCAGGAACACCAGGGCGATGCAGATGATGTAGTCGTCAAAGCCCACGCTGCGGAGCAGGGGGAAGATGATGGGGATGGTGATGATCAAAATGGACATACAGTCCATGAGGCAGCCGCAGATCAGGTAGAATATCACGATGATCAGATACACCACCAGGCCCGGCACGGCCAGCCCGGAGATCCAGCCCACCAGGGCCGAGGGGATCCCGGAGACGGTGATGAACCGCCCGAAAAGCTGGCCGCCCAGCACCATGAGATACAGCCCGGCAAAGTCGTGGGTACCCTCCCAGATGCTGTTTGCGATGACTTTGATGGGAATACGTTTAAACAGAGCGTATATCAGCAAAATCACAACCGCGATGGCGCCGCCCACGGTGGCGGGAAACCACCCGGCGAAGGAGCCGCCGATGATGAAGGCGAAGATGGCGGCCAGGGGCACCAGGAGCCTGAGGGATTTCAGCTTGTCCTTAAAGGTATACTGGGCGTCTGCCGGGTTGACCTTCGGAATCTTGGCGGGGGAGATTTTCCCCACGATCCAGATGGTAATGCACAGCACCACCGTCAGCAGGATGCCCCCGGCGGTACCGGCCACCAGGGCGTCGCCGATGGAGATTTCCGCCAGGATGCAGAACATTAAAATGCTCATGCTGGGGGGAATCAGGGCGGACAGGGCCCCTGCCGAGCAAATGCAGGCCAGGGAGGTGCCGGAGTCGTAGCCGTTCTTTTTCAGCTCCGGGTAGGCGATTTTGGAAAACACCACGTTCCCCGCCGAGGGGACGCCGCTGACCGCCCCGAACAGGGTGTTGGCCACCACGGTGGTGTAGAGCAGGCCGCCCCGCATTTTCCCCAGCCAGGTTCTGGCGCTGGAATAGGCCCCGGAGGCAATTCCGGTGTCCCCGGCCAGAATCCCCACCACCAGAAACAGGGGGATGACCGCGAAGCTGTAGGAGGCGCTCAGGGAAAAGATGCCGCTGGAAAACTGGTTCATCAGCATGGGCATACCGCCCACCCAGAGAAAGCCCAGGGCTGAGGTGAAGAAAAAGGTAATGCCCAGGGGCAGACCTAAAAAGAGCAGGACGACCATGATCACAATGACGATAAGGCCGATAGCGAGTGCGGACATCAGCGGTTTCCTCCTTCCTCCTGGGGTTCACCAGGGCCAAAGCGCTTGGGGGGTTCCACGCCCAGCTCCCGGCAGAGGGAGCGGGGGATGAACTTGGTGCCGCGGTACATGACCCGGCGCACGTTGTTCCAAATAAAGGACAGGGCCGTCAGCAGGGCGGAGACGGACACCAGCAGGGCAAAGGGCCAGAGGACAAAGGTGCCGGTGGCCCCCACCGTCGCCACCTTGCCGCTTGCCAGGTACTTCACGAAAACGTTGGTGTAGATGGCGTAGCTCACAAAGCCGAACACCGCGAGGCCGATGATATCGCCCAAAACGGAAATCACAAGCTGCATCGGCTTGGGAAAGCGGCTGCTGAGAATATCCACGCTGGTCAGGTCGGTCTCCATCTGCACATGGGGCAGGGCCACATAAATAATCAGCACGAAAAGATAGGTGACATAGTCGTTGGCGCTGCTGATGTTGCTGTGGAACAGCTTCTGGGCAATCACGTTGACGGTGGCGATCAGGGCCATCAAAATCACGCAGACGGCGGCCAGGTAGGAAAACCAGCGCAGGATCCGCTCTATGAATCTGTCCAGCTTGTAAAATTTTCGGAGCCTGGACAGCCTTTCCTCGCTCATAGCAGATTCTCCTTTCTATTTTGTATGAGCCTGTCAGGGTTAAATCCCAAAGACGCGCTGGGAATTGCGGAAGTACAGACTCTCCATCTCCTCCTCCGTCATCTCCATGGTGCGGAGAAAGGCCATGGTGCGCTCATAGCTCTCGATGGGGAAGTCGGTGCCGAACAGGATGTGATCCATCCCCAGCCGCTCCCGCGTGCAGATAAAGGCGGCCTTGCTGAAGTTGCCGCTGGTGGTGACATAGATGTTGTGCTTAAAATAGTAGTCCATGGAGTGCAGGTTGCACTCGTTCCCTTTGCGGACAAGGGTGCTGGCCTCCCCCTGGACGGCCATGCTGTCCATGCGGTCCAGCATAAAGGGCATGGTCTCCCCGTAATGGCCCATCATCATCTTCAGATTGGGCAGCCTGTCGAACACCCCCTTGCAGATCAGCCGGGTCATGGTGATGGCGGTGTCCACATGGTACCCCAGGCCCATGTTCAGCATGGTGCCGTAGCCGTTCAGCCGGTCGATGGCCGGGGGGCCGGGGTGGAGATAGACGAACATATCCAGCTTCGCCGCCAGCTCCAGCAGGGGGTAGTACTGGTCGTCGTCAATGTAGGTGTCGGTGAAATTCGTGTGGGTGTTCCAGGCGGGGAAGCCCAGGTCGTCGTGGCACCGCTCCAGCTCCCGCAGGGAGGCGTCGATGTCCTGGGGAACCAGGGTGGCGTAGCCGAGAAAGCGGCCCGGATATTTCACCGCCATTTCCGCGAACTCGTCGTTGGCGGTCTTGGCCACATACAGGGCGGTCTCCCTGTCCAGCTCCTCCAGGCCGCCGCCGCAGCTCACGATCTGGGTCTGCACCTCATAGCGGTCCATCAGATCCACCCGCTCCTCCAGGGTCATGTCAAAGGGGCTTTTTCCCGCCGGACCCCCCGCCGGCTGGGGATGGAGCCGGGCTTTCGCCTCCACAAAGTTTTTGGTGGACAGGTGTGTCTCGTAGTCTATTTTCTTCACGAATCATTTTCTCCTTGCTTCATAATAACGCTGGGAAATCCTGGAAACCTGTCTCCCGGGGGAGAAATCAGAATCACCAAAAGCGGGCCCTTTTCCCTCTGCGATTTTGTTCATGGTACCATATTGACAGAGACTTAACCATGTGCAGAAAGCCAAAACGAGGCCGCGAAAAAGTGAAAATTTCACAAATAACAGGAGGGGAAGGAGGGATTTTGGCGCAAAAACCGCCCCCGCAGGGGACGGGCAGTCCCTTCACGGAGGCGGTGAGATGCGGTGAGTTTTATATGGCTCAGGGGAGAAGCTCCGGGTGAGCGTTTCGCTGGCGGGTGAAGTTCAAAGCGCTGAGGGACAGGTACAGGCGGAAGCATAGGTCGCCGTCCGTCCAGTCCAGGTTAAACATTTCGGTGATTTTCCGCAGCCGGTAGTCCAGGGTGTTTCGGTGGATGTGGAGCTTGTCGCAGGTCAGGGAGATTTTGCGGGAGTAGCGCAGGTAGGTAAAAAGGGTTTCCACATACTCTGTGTTGTTCCGCTGGTCGTAGGCCACCAGGCTGCGAATCCGGGGGTCTACCAGATCCTCCGGCTTTTCGATTTGCAAAAGGGCGTCCACCACGAAGGTAATGCCCATGTTCTCCGCGGAGAGAACCCTGGTGCCGGGGGGCGCGCAGAACCGGCGGGAGAGGATTTTGTTCAGGGCGGAGTAGGTCTTGGACATCTCCCACAGGTTGTGGATGGTGCGGCTGATTGCGGCGTAGGTGCCATGCTCCTCCAGCCGCTGCTCAAGCTGGCTGTAATCCCGGCCCTGGGCGGCCTCGTCGCTGCGGGCGGAGAGGAGCAGGACAATGCGGTCATTGTATATGGTGGAGCGGGTGACGTGGACGGCCTGCTCCACGGCAATGCGGAAGGCGTAGGGGCTGCGGCGGGTGACGCTGTAGTGGGAGATATCCACCGCCAGCAGGGTGTAAAAGCCCATGGGCTTCAGCCCTGTGTCCCGCAGAAGGTCGTCGGCGTCATCGCTGTTGAAGCGATCCTCGATGAGGGCGGCCATGTAATGCTCAAACACCGAGTTTTCCACGGTGTGGCCCACATGGTTTTCAAACTGAAGGGCCAAAACACCGGCCAGCACCATCACCAGCTCCTGAAAATCCTCCCCCTCCGGGCTTTTCCGGGCCACGGCGGAGAGAAAGGCCAGCTTTTTGCCGCCCCGCTCGATGTCCACCAGCAGGTGGGCGGTGCCGCTGCCCGCCGCCGTCCACCGATACATCCGGCTGTTGCCCCGCTGCATGACCGGCGGGTACTGGGGCAGCTCCGTGATCCAGGACAGGGAGGGAACCAGCCCCTGGCCCATTAAATCCTCCCAGGCGGCGTCGGCGGTATGCTCCGGGCAGGCCACCGGGTGGAGCATCCTGTCCGCCACCACCAGCTCCGCGTCCAGCACCTGGCTGGCAATGGCCCGAATATGCTCCATGCTGCTGCTTTGAATCCCGGCGCTCATAATGGTGTTGGCCCGCCGGTAATAGTCCGGGCTTTGCTCCATGGGGACGTCCTCCTTTTTGGGTTGGTGCCTTCATTATACCCGTTTCCGCCCGGTCTGCCAACCCTGTGGTTGTGATATTTTCACAAACGTTTGGGAAAATTCTGTATTATTGACCAACACAATTCCCAGGGCAATTTGTTATGATAGTGACAGAACGAAGCAGATTCTTACCACCACATTAGGAGGGAGCATATTGAAAGAGCTGTCAACCATGGAAATGCTGACCAAGTGGGAGGCCCAGCGGGACATCAAGAACCTGATGGGCAAGCTGGCCAACTGCATTTTGCTGAACCGGGAGGGGGAGATTTTTGACCTGTTCTGGTCGCAGGAGCGGGCGGATGTGTGCCTTGGATTTAACGAGGGCTGGTACGCCGGGCCGGAGGCCATCCGGGGCTATTACCAGGCGGAGCGGGCGCGCTGCGCCCTGGTGGCGGACTGCCTGCGCCGGGCCTACCCCAAGCAGCTTGGGGGCAAAAGCGACCAGGAGATTTACGGCATAGGGGTGTTTAAGGCCAGGCCCCTGTACGCCCCGGTGATCGAGGCGGCGGACGACGGCCAGACCGCGAAGGGGCTGTGGTACTGCATGGGTACCTCCGCCCCGGTGGACGCCGCCGGGCCGGTGGCCAACTGGACCTGGGGCTACTACTGCGGGGATTTTACGAAGGAGGGGGGCCAGCGGCGCATCTGGCACCTGCAATACATAAACGATGTCCAGTGCATCAGCGGGCAGAGCTGGGGCAGGCCCCAGACCCCCTACCCGGAGCTGGAGGAGTTTGCCCCCCTGAAGGATTTTTCCATGCCGGAGCCTACGGTGAAGACCTGCCTGCGGGAATATTACACCCCCCTGCGGCCTATGACCCCGGCGCCGGAGCTGCCGGTGCCATACGCCACCTTTGACGAGACGTTCAGCTACGGAATGGAGGGATGACCATGAAGCTGAAAAAACCGGTTTACACCGAGGCGGAGACCATGGAGCGGGTCTGGCAGACGGAGGAGATCAAAAAGCTGGTGAACCGCCGTATGTATTACATTGCCAACGACTGGCGGCGGAGAGAGCTGGATGATTTCTGGGTGACGGAGCCTGCCCACCGGCGCACCGCCTCCCTGGGGGCCAACTGGGGCTGGTATGTGGGCATGGAGAGCATTGAAAAGCACTACGTCCTGGACTACGAGGAGAAGCGGCAGGCCCATCTGGCGGCCATCCGGGCGGCCCGCCCGGAGATAGAGGACAGGGCGGAGAACCTGGGCATCGGCTGTATGCACATTCACCCCCCCACGACCCCCTATCTTCGGCTTGCCTATGACGGCCATACCGCCCGGGGCCTGTGGTATATCATCGGCCAGGACACGGTGTCCCGGCCCGACGGCACCGCCGAGGCCCGGTGGGTGCTGGAAAAGCTGGCCATCGACCTGGTGCGGGAAAAGGCGGGCTGGCGCATCTGGCACCTGATGACCGCCTATGACCTGAGCGCCGAGGCGGGGACGGACTACGGCCAGCAGCCGGTGTACCCGGCGCCGGACAGCGACCCCTGTCAGCGGGATTTCGGTACCCCGGACATTCCCTTTTTGACCCACGACAATCTGTTTAACTGGTGGGATAATTACCCGGCCATGCCGGAGCCGTATTTCACCTTTACGGAGGACATGAGCTACGGCCCGGAGGGCCATCCCCGCTATGAGGAAGGAGGGCGCGCCCTATGAGCAGAAACAAGCTTACCATCGCCCAGCGCATCCGCAACGCGGAGGCCAGCCAGGCGGTTGAGAACACCAAGGCGGCCCACAGCTATCTCCATGGCCGGGCGGACGCCACCGGGGAGTGGGGCAATATCTGGAGCCATTCGGAGGATATCTCCTGGGCCCACCAGTTTGGCCGTATGCGGGGCTGGGATCAGGTCTGGTTCGGAAGCGTGTCCCGGTACGACATGATGAGCTTTGAAAACTGGCTGGAGACCATTAACATTTACCCGGAAATCGGGGGCAAGGACCCCAGACCCATTATGGAATGCTCCGTTCACACCCTGGTGACGGACATCATCGAGGTGGCGGAGGACGGGAAAACCGCCAGGGCCAGCTTCATCACCCCCGGGGTGATTCACAGCGTGCTGACCCCGGAGAAGGCCCGCTACTGCAATATTCTGTGGGAGCGGTACGGCTCCGACTTCGTCCTGGAGGACGGGGAATGGAAGTACCTCCACGAACACGTCTGCCCAGACTTGCCGGGGCGGCTGGACTGCGTGAACTGGGCGGCGGAGAGCTACGCCAAGCTGCGGGCCGGAAGCGAAAACCCGGCGGGACAGGCCACCCTGGGGGCGCCGCCCCCGGTTTCCGACCCCGGCCCCCTGCACGAGCCATACTCCCCCCTGCAA
>JAJQFY010000150.1 GCA_021200935.1 Oscillospiraceae bacterium | reverse complement strand
GAGATAGGCCGCGGGGATGGCAAAGAGCATACTGTCCATTTTATCCATAATGCCTCCATGCTCCGGCATCAGGTGTCCGTAGTCCTTGACCCCGGCCATGCGCTTGACCATAGAGGCGACCAGGTCGCCCACCTGCCCGAAGCAGCTCGCGACAAAGGCCGTGGCCGCGCAAAGGCCCATCGGCACAGGGGCGAAGAGCTTCAGCACCAGGGAGATAAGCACCCCCGCCACGGCGGCGGAGAGGCCGCCAATGACGCTGCCCTCCCAGGTCTTGTGGGGGCTGACACGGGGGGCCAGCTTGTGCTTCCCCAGGGCGCTGCCGCCAATCAGGGCCATGCTGTCGCAGGCCCAGGCCCCCAGAATGGCAATGCACAGCACACGCAGCCACGACTCCGACCCGGCGGCATAGAGAACGATGGCGTAAAACCCAAAGGGCCACACCAGAACAAAGAGATTGTCCGCCGCGAAATTGACCCCCTTGTCAGGCCGCAGCACACCCCAGAACAAGACCAGGAAGGCCACGAAGGCAAACAGCGCCACCATCCACGCCGCCGGCACACGGCACCAGACCAAAATTCCCTGGGCCACGCTGTAGGCCGCCAGCAGGGGCATAGCCACATACTTCCCCGCCCGGGTCAGGACGTTTTGCATTTCATAAGCCGACACCACCGCCAGGGCCATAAAAAACAGCAGCCGTGTTGGCCGACACAGCAAAATGCAGCCCCAAGTGACAATCACAATCAAAGCGGCAGGCAGAAGTCTTTTCTTTATCATCTGTATACCATCCTTTTTTTCCCCATTATATGCCAAATCCCCGCCCTTTACAAGCCCAAACCGCCCCGTGGGAGACACTATTCCAACACTCTCTTTCGCTATCACCCTGTTTTTGGAAAACCCCCGGTTCCCCAGTGGACAACCGGGGGCGAAATATGGTATGATAAGGAAGAAGGAGAGCAGGACGAAAAAATTTTGGTTGTGAAGGAGGATATATTTTACCATGGAAACATTACGGAAAAAGGAAGGCTTCATCATCGACATGGACGGCGTGATATATCACGGCAACCGTCTGCTGCCAGGGGTGAAGGAGTTCGTTCAATGGCTGATAGACAACAAAAAACATTTTCTGTTTCTGACCAATTCCAGCCAGTATACCCCCAAGGAGCTGCAAAAAAAGCTGGAGCGCATGGGGCTGGATATTGACGAGAAGCGTTTTTACACCAGCGCCCTGGCTACCGCCTATTTCCTGGACAGCCAGGCCCCTGGGTGCAGCGCCTATGTCATCGGGGAGCATGGGGTACTTAACGCTCTGTACGACAGGGGCATTACCTATAACGATGTAGACCCGGACTATGTGGTGGTGGGCGAGGCGTCCAGCTACAATCTGGAGCAAATCACCAAGGCCATCCGCCTGGTGAACGCTGGGGCCAAGCTCATCGGCACCAACTCCGACCTGACCGGCCCCACAGAGACAGGCATTGCCCCCGCCTGCCGGGCGCTGATTGCCCCTATCGAGCTGGCTACCGGCAAGAGCGCCTATTTCGTGGGCAAGCCCAACCCCCTGATGATGCGTACCGGCCTGCGGCTGCTGGATGTCCATTCGGAAAACGCCGCCATGATCGGCGATCGCATGGACACGGACATAATCGCCGGCATCGAGACCGGCCTGGACACCGCGCTGGTGCTGTCCGGCGTCACCGCACGGGAGGACGTGGCCAACTACCCCTACCGACCCCGGCTTATCCTGAACGGCGTGGGGGATATCCCCGGCTGAACAAGTCGGCAAAGCCCGCATAAAATATACAGGGAGGGCCGTACTAAAACGAAATTGTTTTAGTACGACCCCTTTTTATTGGATAATAGAACGAATAGAACCAGAAAACAGCGCTGGGACACCAGCCTCACCAATCCATACAGAAGCTGCGTCACATCTAGGCCGCGTTTTCCTGTGGGTCTTGGATGGTCTGGCTCAGCTTTTCTTCCGGCGGCGGCGTTTTCTGGGGTGGGCCTGGTGGCGCTTGAAGCTCTCCACCATGGCGTCGTCGGCCTGGTACAGGAGGCGGTTGGCCTGCCAGGTGTTGCTTTCCTCGTCGTGGCGTATGCGTATACGGGCTAGGTAATAGCCATGCTCGGCGCATTCGGCCAGGGCCATATAGCGGCGATCGCCCTGGCTGACCCAGCGGCTGCGGGTCAAATACTCACCGCAGGCGGGGCAGCGGATGCGGGCGTTGTCCTCCCCCTCCCAGAGGGATTCCCGGCTGGCGTAGGGGGGAGAGGTGACGTGGGTTATCGGGTCGGGGGCAGCGCTGTTGTGCCCCTGTCCGCCGTTAGGATGGCTGGAGAGATGGCTTCGCAGCTCGCTGTAATGCGCCACGCCCTCGTCCAGGTCCAGGTGAGAACAGACCAGGGCGGTATTATACGCATCCCCCAAGGCGTCGTGGGCGGTACGGGTCTGCGGAATGCCGAAATGCTCCATGGCTGTTTCCAGGGACTTCTGGTTTCGGTCGCCGTCTGTGGCCTTGTTGTACAGGAGCTGCAGGTTTACCCAGGTACCCATCCAGTCGATGTCCAGGTCGTGAATAATCAGGTTCTGCTCCATGACGCCGCTGTCGTCATAGCCCCAGGTCATAAAGGTGCAGTCCGGCCCGCACCAGTCCAAAAACTGACGAATGGCCTCCGGGAAGGGCAGGCCGTGGGAAAGGCGTTCCTCATCGAAGCCGGTGAGCTTTTTCACCTTGTAGTGCATTTTGCGAAACCAGACAGGGCGGATGTCGCACTGAAATTCCTCCCCCGGAGAGAAGTCCTCCTTTAGCTTGACTGCGCCGATTTGGATAATCTCACCCCGCAGATGGATGGGGAGGTGATTGAAAACAGAGGATTTAGAACTCATGGCCTGGTTCCATTCCAGGTCTATGACGATGTAGGGCATGATTTGATTCCTTCCTATTAATACCTCTCTATTTTAGCATATTTACGGGAAAATGACAATGCGCTTGAAGGGAATTGCGGGAATTGAATGTGTGTGGTACAATAAAATCCAAGAGAGGTGAGGACGCATGAAGATTGCGGTGCTGTGCGGGGGGCTGTCCCATGAGCGGGATGTGTCTCTGTCCAGTGGGTCGGGCATTGCCCTGGCGCTGCGGCGGCGTGGCTATTCCGTGGCGCTGGTTGACCTGTTTTTGGGCGTGACGGAATGGAACGGCGCGGAGGCGCTGTTTACAGAGCGGGGCGGCCAGCAGGCGCTTGTGACGGAAAAGACCCCGGAGCTTGACGCTGTCCGGGCTATGCGACCCGGCCAGGGACTTATTGGGCCTCATGTGCTGGAGGTCTGTCAGGCGGCGGACATGGTGTTTCTGGCCCTTCACGGCGAGGAAGGGGAGAACGGCAAAATCCAGGCGCTGCTGGATCTGTACGGCATCCGCTACACCGGCAGCGGCTATCTTGGCAGCGCGCTGGCTATGAACAAGAGCCTGACAAAGGAGCTGCTGCGGCAGGCGGGGATTCAGGTTCCGCCGGGCATTACGGTGCGAAAGGGCCGGCGGCCCTATGAAAACCCCGGCTTCCCCTGCGTGGTGAAGCCCTGCTCCGGGGGCAGCAGCGTGGGAACCACCATCGTTCGTTCCCCCTCTGAATACGAGGCCGCGCTGGCGCTGGCGTTTCAGTACGAGGACAGTGTGCTGGCAGAGGAATTTATCGCTGGCCGGGAGCTGACCGTTGGCATTCTGGACGGCAAGGCCATGCCTGTTATCGAGATAATTCCAAAAAACGGGTTTACGACTATAAAAATAAATACCTCCCCGGTATGACGGAGGAGCTGTGTCCCGCGCCCCTGACGGCGGAGGAGACAGCGCGGGTTCAGGCTTTGGGCGAGCGGGTATACGCCGCGCTGCGGCTGGAGGTCTATGGCCGGGTAGACCTGATTATGGACAGCGCCGGGGTGTGCTATTGCCTGGAGGCCAACATCCTGCCGGGCATGACGCCTACCAGCCTGATCCCGCAGATGGGAATCGCCATGGGTATGGATTTCGGCCAGCTCTGTCAGCGGCTGATTGAGGCATCCATGAAAAAATATCAATAACGAATTTATATATACAGAAAGGGCTATTCAATGAGACATCTTACGCCTGCCGTCATTAAGGAGATAACCGGCGGCGCCTCCGCCTTTCCCTTGCCGGAAGGGGAGATAACCGCCATTACCACCGACAGCCGAAGGCTGGAACCCGGCTGCCTGTTCGCGGCTTTGCCGGGGACACGGGTGGATGGCCACGACTTCATCCCACAGGCGGCGAAAGAGGGGGCGGCCTGTGTGCTGTGCAGCCGCTTTGTGGAGGTGGAAGTGCCGCAAATCCAGGTGCCGGATGTGCAGGACGCCCTGGGGGAGATTGCGGCCTTTTACCGCAGCCAGTTCGGTTTCCCCTTCATCGGCGTCACCGGCTCAGTGGGGAAGACTACGGCCAAGGAGATGATTGCCGCCGTCCTGTCCGCACGGTTCAGCACCCTGAAAACAGAGAAGAATTTCAACAACGAGCTGGGCGTTCCCCTGACCATTTTCCGCCTGCGGGAGGGCCACCAGGCCGCCGTGGTGGAGATGGGGATTCAGACCTTCGGGGAGATGACCCGCCTGACTGATATAGTTCATCCTCAAATCGGCGTTTTTACCGCCATTGGGGACGCGCACCTGGAATTTTTGGGAGATCGTCCGGGGGTGCTGCGGGCCAAGGCGGAGATGATAGACGGGATGCCGGAAAACGGTCTCGTTATCGCAAACGGGGACGACCCGCTGCTGCGCGTCTATGACTTTGGCCGCCGCAAGATCCTTTTTGGTCTGGGTGAGAACTGCGATGTTCGTGCCACGGACGTTGCGCCGGAGGGCGTTTCCGCCATGCGCTGCGTCATTCACGGGAAGGGGCTGGACATCCCCGTGCGGATTCCCGCCTTCGGCCAGCATATGATTTATGCCGCCCTGATGGGCGCGGCGGTGGGCCTGGAGCTGGGCCTTACCGGGGAGGAGATTACCGCCGGGATTGCCACCTATGAGACCGTGGGCAGCCGTGGCCGGATGATTGACACCGGGAAGCTGGTTATTTTGGACGACTGTTATAACGCCAATCCCACCAGCGTTCAGAGCGCCATAGACAGCCTGACGGCCCTGTCGGGCCGGAAGGTGGCCATTCTGGGGGATATGCGGGAGCTGGGGAAGAACAGTCCCGCCCTTCACCGCCAGGTAGGGGCCTACGCCGCACAGAAGGGGGTGCAGGTGATCGCCTGCGGCCTGCTGGCGAAGGACATAGCCGCCGGAGCGGGGGAGGGGAGCGTTTGGTACGCGGACACCCCCTCCCTGCTGGCGGCCCTGCCGGAGCTTTTAAAGCAGGGCGACGCCGTCCTGGTAAAGGCCAGTCACGCCATGGCCTTTGAGACCGTAGTGGCGGCGGCGGAGAAACTATAAACCATGCACCAGCAGAAAAAACTGCCCCGCCTGATGGACGGGACAGTTTTTTGTATGTTGGGTTTTCGGTTGAATGATTCAGCCTCAGGCCTCTGCCTTCTGCTCCTTGCTCTTCTTGATCTGAGCGGAGAAGGTCTGGATGCCCTGGATCACCAGGATGATAGCCAGAACCACCATGGCGGCGGCCAGGATGAGCTGGAACCAATGGCCCCAAGCAGCAACAGAGGTATCTTCGATAAGGCCGACGACTATTTTTATTTTCTTGACAATGGTCATGATCAGGCTGGTCAGGGTGGCGATCAGCATGAAGATCATGGGGATGAAGAACATCTTGTTGTTCTTGCCGATATTGCCCAGCCAGGCGGCAACGGCCATCAGGGCGATGCCGGCCAGGAGCTGGTTCGCAGCGCCGAACAGACCCCAGATAGCGCTCAACTTCAGACCGCCCAGGACGCAGCCGACGATGACCATGAACAGGGTGCCGGTCAGGGGGAAGGCCAGGAACTTGCGGATGCCCTTGGCGTCCTTCCAGGTGGCCTCGCCTTCCTTCAGGAACAGCTCGGTGAACATGAAACGGCTCAGACGAGTGCCGGAGTCCAGGCTGGTCAGAGCGAACACGGACACGGCCAGGGTCAGCAGGGCATAAACAACGCCGTAAACAGAGGAGGTCTCCGCGCCGAACATGGTGGCGATACCAGAGGAGAAGGCCACGGCGGGGGAGCCGAAGCTGCCAGCGGTATACTTGTCGAATACCATGCCGACGGCGATCAGGGCGATGATGGCCAGGGCGGACTCGATGAGCATGGAGCCGTAGCCGATGGGCTTCAGGTGGCTCTCGTTATCGAGCTGCTTGGAGGTGGTGCCGGTGGCGATCAGGCTGTGGAAACCGGAGCAGGCGCCGCAGGCCACGGTGATGAACAGCGCGGGGAACAGAGTGCCAACGCTGTTACTCCAGCCGGTGAAGGCGGGGAGCTGGAACTCAGCGGTTCCGGCGAAGGCGGAGAAGATGATGCCGAACAGGGCCACGAGCATCATGGCGTACAGCAGATAGCTGGACAGATAGTCGCGGGGCTGAAGCAGAATCCACACAGGTACCAGAGAAGCTACGACAATGTAAGCGCCGATTAAAATTACCCAGGTTTTGAAGTTCAGGGCCAGGCCGAAGTTCAGGGCGAACACCAGGGTCAGGGCGATCAGGATAACGCCCACGACAGTAGCGGGAGCGGTCTTGACGCCAACACGGTTGGTGAAAATGCCGTAGATGATGGCCAGGATGATGAAGATAACGGACACCATAGCGGTGGTCTCGTTGCCGGTGGGGTCGGTGGTGAAGCCAATGTTATCGGAAGCGAAGGTGTTAGCCACGACGTTCACGAAGGAGGCGATAACCAGGATCAGCACCAGCAGGGCGAAAACGATGAACAGCTTCTTCGCCTTGGCGCCCATGGTGTCGGCAATAACCTCGCCAAGGGACTTGCCGCCGTGACGGACGGAGGCGAACATGGAACCGAAGTCCTGCAGGCCGCCGAAGAAGATGCCGCCGATAACGCACCACAGGAACACGGGCAGCCAGCCGAAAACGGAGGCCTGCACCGGGCCGTTAATGGGGCCTGCACCGGCGATGGAGGAATAGTGATGCCCCATCAGAACGGCAGGCTTGGCAACGACGTAGTCAACGCCGTCATCCACTTCCACCGCCGGGGTCTTGCGGGAGGGGTCGATGCCCCATTGCTTTGCCAGCCATGAGCCATAAAAGATATAGCCCAGAACCAGCAGGACGATTGCTGCTACAATGATTAGTATAGCACTCATGACAACTCTCCTACTTCTGTAGTGATATTATATTGCGAAAGAGCTTCTTCAGACTCCCGCCCAGCCGATTATAGGAGAGAGTACCTGTGGAAGTCTCTAGGGCAACCAAACGGTAGTTGCTCCAGCCCTGCAGGCCAAAGCTGTAGCTTTTGTAGTGACGCAGCTTCTTTACGGCGGCCCTGGCCTCCGGGGCGATGGTATCCGCCAATATAATCAATGTAATATCCGTGTTCCTATGGCTCTTGTGGGGCTTGACCCGCGCAAGACCCGCCGCCCAGGCAGCCTCGTCCAGCCGCCGCAGCAGCGCCTCGTCCAGGGCGTCCTCCACCGCGATAAACACCTGCTCGTTGGATTCCGCCTCAGACACCACAGCCTTCTTGATAAGGAAAAACTGCTCGTCATGGGAGTGGAACACCGCCTCCGCCGCAAAAAGCGCCTCCGGCTCCTCGTGCCGGGTGATGTCGTAATAGCTGCGGTAGGATTTCAATAAGATTTCTAATGATTCTGTGGGGGTCATGGACGTTTCTCCTGCTTCGGGCTGAATATGGGGCGAAAACTAATCACAACACCAGGGACTGTAAAAAACACCCCTGCGGAAAATGAACAAATTATGAACCTTTTTCCTTATTTTAATGCTTAATTCCCCAAAAAAAACAAGCCCTAAATTTCAATTTTACACAAAATTTTTATCTTTTTATTTTGACAAATTGGGAAACCATTGAAAAATCAATGGTTTCCCAATTTGATTAAGGTAATTTTTTCCAAAAAATCATCAAAAATCTGCTCACTACACCATTGCTACACCATTTTACCCTGCATTTCACACCAAAAGGCCCCAATGCAAAACCGTAATACAACCAATCTCATGCAAACCTAATACGATAATTTCTTCGCAAAATTTTCAAAGAACCCCTCTCATGCTGCCACGGGGGAGCGATTTAGTCG
>JAJQFY010000071.1 GCA_021200935.1 Oscillospiraceae bacterium | reverse complement strand
GTGATGTTTATACTCTTCAGCTGTGACGCCGCCCAGGATATTTTTGACCCCTCCCTGCATTATTTTGATTTAATCAACACCTGGGACGAGGCAAACATCGCCGCCCTGACAGCAACAGACACCACCTCATCCGCCAGCGGAGAGGCCAGTAGCGAGGCAAGCGGAGAAGCCTCCGGCGAAATGTAAATCCAATCCCCCATCGACCCGCCGCCCCACAAAGACGCAGATCTAGGGGATTCCTTTTGCCCCTAGCAGCGGTAGCCCACCAGGGAACACTGGCACAGGGTAGAGCGGTAAAGCACACACTTGAATTAGAAAAATCCCCAAATTTCGAATGAAACAGTCCCGAAACAAACTCCGCTTCGTTGAGACTGCTCCTATTTGAAAAATCCCGAAAACGTCGATTCTTGAATTGGGGAAATATCCCCCAAAATGCCACTCTTACAAACTTTTTAGAAATCTGGAGGTAAAATCGTTCCGAATCGAGCAAAGGCCAAACTGGGTTTTAACGCATCCACAAAAAGGCATAGCTAGATTATACTTACAGGGGTTTTTCCCAACCTCCTCCATCACACGAAAACCGGGAGCCGCCTTTGTGGGCGGTTCCGGTTGTTTCTTTGGGGCTGCTGGTCAGCTTAACAGCGACCTGTCTGGTGTCACCAGTATTTTTACCTGCGCTTTCTTTTCCGGGCCGGTCAGGGCGGCGAAGCCTTCCTGCACGATGTCGTCCAGGTACACGCGCTTGGTGATATACCCAGGCACTGACAGTCTGCCGCTGCTCAGCAGGTCTATGACCTCCTCAAAATCCGGGCCGTTATAGCAAATGCTTCCCACAATATTCTTCTCCGACATGACCAACACGTTGGGATTCATCGTGATGCCCTGCACCCAAATGCTGGTGATGACCTCATAGCCATGGGGCCGGATGCAGTCCCGCAGAAGGTGGAAGCACTGCTCCGAAGAGGTGGTCTCAAAGGCCACGTCCGCCCCCTTCCCATCGGTCAGACGCCGCACCTCCGCCGCCACATCGTCCACATTCGGGTCAAGAACCACGTCCGCGCCGGTGTTTCTGGCGTACTCCTGCCGCACCGACTGCCGCTGCACCGCGATAATCTTTGCCGCTCCCAGGGCCTTCAGGCAGGCGATGGTGGCAAGGCCAATCGGCCCCGCCCCGGCCACAACAGCCGTCTGTCCCGCCTGGAAATGGCCCACCTTGAGGGAATGATACCCCACGCTGAGCGGCTCCACAATGGCACCCTGCTCAAAGCTTATGCCGTCGGGCATTTTATGCACCAGCTTTTCGGTGAAGTTGCAATATTCCGCAAATCCTCCATTGTTGCTCACAAAGCCCAAAAAGCTCAGATGCTCGCATACGTTCAAATTCTCCGCCTCGCAGGAGGGGCATTCCCCGCACACCACCAGCGGCTCCGGGATGACCCTGTCCCCCACCTTCAGCTTCTTGCAGTCCGGGCCGACAGCTACCACCACCCCGGAAAACTCATGGCCCATGGTAACAGGATTCACGCACCCCGTCACATACTGAGGCGTGTTCCCCGGCGTAAATATGGGCCCGTCCAGATACTCGTGCAGGTCAGAGCCGCATATGCCGCACCACTTCACCTGTATCCGAACCTCATCCCCCACCGGGGCTTCGTCCGGCACCTGGTCTACCCGCAAATCCTTCGATGTGTAAAACCGTGCTGCCTTCATTGTCTGTATACCTCCTATTGTTGTTCCATTTTGTTTGACTTTTAACTAACGCAATATTAGCCCTCTCCGGCGGATTTGTCAAGGGGGATTTTCTTCGATGATATTGCCAAATATTTCAAATTATTCCCTGCTCCCGCACAATGAGGCCGCGCCATTTGACCGGCGCGGCCTGGGCTGGTTATCTTGCGGTGGTGTCCGAATCGGACTGGGTGTCGGTGGCATCGTCTTTCAGGTCGTCTCCGGCCTCTTTTACGCCGCCGGCGATATCCTCACCGGCCTCCTTCACATCGTCCATCATGTCCTCACCGGCGCCTACCACGCCGTCCTTGGCGTCCTCGGACTCGTCAATGACGCCGTCCCCGGCGTCGGCTGTGCCGTCGTCCATCTGGTCAGTGGGACTGGGAGCCGCCGTGGAAGCCGCCGCCGTGGGAGTTGGAGTGACAGTCACCTGACTGCTGTCGTTTTTCGTACCGCAGGCCGCCAAGGTGCTGAACATCAGCACCGCCGCCGCAATGATTGAAATTATGGTCTTCATCCTTCCGCCTCCGATCCATGTTGAGCTTGCTTTGATATTATGCCTGATTTTCCTGTTTTGTTGCATGAAATTTTTGCCAAACGCTTGAAAACAGTAATCTCCCCAGGAGCCGAAGCTCCTGGGGAGATTGGTTTTTGGGGGGACGCACTGCTTTAAGCGCCTGTAGAGACGTATTTCTGAATCGCCTTTTCCACAGAACCATTCAGCGTGTCACCGTTTTGCAGGGCCACTACGGCCAGCTTTTTGTGAAGCTCCGGGCTAATGCGGACATTAAATGTGCCTTTATATTCCTTTTCCGGCTCCTTGCCCACTTCCCGGCAGAACGCCAGATAGTCATCCACCGCCTGGTGAAACTCCCTTTCCAGGTCATGCACGTCGTCGCACTCAAAATCCACAAAATCCGTGATTCCCTCTATCCGCCCCCGCAGCACCAGGTCGTCCGCGTCAAACTCCACCCTGGCGTGATAGCCCTTGTATTCCAATATATTGTTCTTGGCCATACTTTATATTTCCCCCAAATCTGTCAGAAATTCCGCCAGCGCCCTCACCGCACCGGGCTTCATAACATCCCCTGGATGAGGCTTGTGAAGTAGGATGATTCTCTTGTCCCGCTCCCTGTAAAACTTGACCCGCGAACCTGAGGTTCTTCCCTTGTTGAACTCCACAAAGCCCATCTGTCCCAACAGAGACCGCGCCTCTGTGTAGGTGTAATCCCTGGGCCTTAACTTTATCCGTTCCTTTTCCTTCTCAAACCTGCTCATCCCCCAACGGCCCGCCTCCTTGCAACTGACTTATAGTTGCATTATAGCCGCAGCCGCCCCTCTTGTCAAGGGGCGCCGCGCATCTCTCACGTCTGCTTCTCCACCGTGAGCTGTACGGATGGGTGGTTTTTGCAGGTGGCCAGGCTTACGGCTACCAGGGCAACGGCGCAGGCGATGGTGCCGGGGACAGCGGCGCCCAGGCCAAAGGGGAGGCCTGCCAGCCTCCATCCTACGCAGACCACAAAGCCGCAAATCATCCCGGCAAGTATCCCCGCCTTGGTGGCCTTCTTCCAATATAGGGCCGCAAAGCAGGGCAGACCCGCGGCGGCGGCGTAAAAGCTCCAGGCAAACATCAGGATGTTATAGGCGTTTTGAATATACAGGGCAATCACCAGCGCCCCCAAGGGCAGAATAACAGAGAACACGCGGGACAGAGTAATCTCCGTCTTCTCCTTCATATCCGGCTTGACAGTCTTGCCGATGTCGTGAACGCAGGTCTGCACCGACGCCAGCAGGTAGCTGTCCGCCGTGGACATAATGACGGACAGTATCCCCGCCAGAGCAAGGCCCGTCAGCCCCGCCGGAAGGACGGTAATCGCCAGCAGCGGCACCACCGCGTCCGTCGTTCCATAGGCTGCCAGCACGTCATCCCCGATAATCTGATGGGCCACGACCCCCATGAACCAGACCAGCAGAATGGTCACGCCGTAGACGATGGTTCCCAGGAACATCCCCTTTTTGGCGCTCTTTCTGTCCTTGGCGGCAAAGGCCCGCTGCCACATCTCCGCCCCGGCCATGGTGAACACCAGGTAGGTGACGATGTCCCCCAAAATGCTGCCGTCTATGTAGGGAGTGGACAGGGCCGGGTCGAGATTTTCCAGAAAACTGGACAGCCCCCCGACCTCCATCAAGGAGGACACGGGAATCAGAATGTACACAAACAGCAGCAGCACGCAAAATTGCATCACATCCGTGTACGCCACCCCGAACAGACCAGAGGTGGCCGTATAAATCATAAAGGCCACGCAGGCAATCAGCGCTCCCGCCTCATAGGACAGACCCACGTTCCCTCCAATCAGGTTGATAATGGTGCCGGTGGCCGTCACCTGAGAGGCCACTGTCCCCATCATGGTAAAGGCGATCATGGCCGACAGGATGATTTTCGCCGTCTTCCCAAAGCGCAGCTCGAACAGCTCTGGGATGGAGGTGATTTTATACTTTATCCCCACGTCTGAAATTCGCCCGGAAATGCCGGAGAATATCAGCATCCCCAGCAAATAGGGAATGGCCGTCAAAATGGCCTTGAACCCGGAGGAGTAGGCTACCCCCGCCCGGCCCATCAGGCCGCTGCCTCCGATGATGGTGGCGCAGACCGTCGCCATCAGAACCAGGGGGCCAAAGGAACGCCCGGCCACATAGTAGTCCCCGGCGTTTCGAACCCGCCGGATGGCCGTCACCCCTATCAGCACCATCACCAGCAGGTATACCCCGATAATCACCAAATCCCAACCGCTTATCTGTATTTCTGACACGAAATACTGCCTCCTTTCCAAAAACAAAAATAAAAATAAAAGGGCCGCGCCGAAATCAAAGCCCAGCGCAACCCCTTACATACAGTTTATTAATGTAATACTAGGAACTACTCTTGGAAATTTCTCCTCATCAAAAAGTTATGTTTTCTTATCCATAAGTATAACTTAACTTTAAGCCTATGTCAAGTTAAATTTTTCTACTCTTTGTCTCACCCTCTTGCACAGACGGAGCAAATGGGTTATAATGAATTACTTCTAAAATTTTATATATCATTAGGAGTGATATTATGGACGAGAAAACCCTTGCCTACATTAACCTCTATGCCGTGCTGGGGAGTCTCCAAAAGCTGTGCGCCCTAGACGACGAGGCCAGGCGGCTGATTGATGGGGTGGACGTCTCCGTAGGCATCGCCGTGAAGGGCGGGCCGGAGGCCACGCTGGTGTTCAAGGACGGCAAATGCACCCTGGCGGAGGGGACGGAAAACTGCACCATCAAGCTGCCCTTCTCAAGCCCGAAGAAGTTTAACGGCATGATAGACGGCACGGTGACACCCTTCCCCTCCAAGGGCTTTACAAAGATAGGGTTTCTGCTGAAAACCTTCACGAAGCTGACGGACATCTTAACCGGCTATCTCCGCCCGGCGGAGGGAGCGCTGGACGACCCCCGGTTCTTTGAGGTCAGCACTACACTGATGTTTTATCTTATCGTGGCAGCCATCGCCCAGGTGGGCAATGTGGACAAGATTGGCCGGTTCAGCGCCTCCAACACGGTGGACGGCAATGTGAAGCTGGCCATCGAGGGCGGCCCTTCCGCCTATGTGAAGGTGGAAAATCACCACCTGACCGCCGTACTGGAGGAGCCGGAGGAGTTTATGTCCTATATGGTGTTCGGCGATATGCACATTGCGCGGGACTTGTTCGACGGGAATGTGAACGCCATCGCCAGCGTCGGCGCGGGCAAGATACGCATCGGCGGCATGATTTTGCAGGTGGACAATGTGAACCGTATGCTTGACCGGGTCGCGCTCTATCTTTCGTGAGGTAAAAAGCTATGAGAAAAACCTATGAATATCCGAAAAGCCGGGCCGCCTTTGAGCGGGCCTGCAAGGTCATCCCCTCCGGCATCTACGGCCATCAGGGCCCGGCGGAGGGCTGCTATGTCCCCATCGAGGCGTACCCCCTGTACTCCTCCAAAGCCCAGGGTACCTATCTCTGGGATCTGGACGGGAACCACTTCATCGACTATATGTGCGCCTACGGGCCGAACGTGCTGGGCTACAACGACCCGGAGGTAGACGAAGCCGCCGCCCGGCAGCGGGCCATCTCCGACTGCACCACTCTGCCGAACCCCATCATGATCGACTTTGCCGACCTGCTGGTGGAGACAGTGGCCTGCGCGGACTGGGCCTTCTTCGCCAAAAACGGCAACGATGTCACCACCGGGGCCATCATGGCCGCCCGCGCCCACACCCATCGGAAGAAAATCGTGTTCTTCAAGGGCTACTACCACGGGGTTTCCCCCTGGACGCAGAAGGTGGACTATCCCGGCGTCCTGGAGGAGGACGTGGCCAACAGCCTCTACGTTCCCTGGAACGACTATGACGCCCTGGCCCAGGTGTTTGAGGACAACAAAAACCAGATTGCCGCCATTATCGCCCAGCCCTATATGCACGGCAACTTCATGGACAATGAGCTTCCCGCCGAGGGCTTCTGGCAGAAGGTTCGCAAGCTGTGCGACGACACCGGCACGGTGCTGATCATCGACGACGTCCGGGCAGGCTTCCGCATGGATATCGCCGGTTCCGACCACTATTTTGGCTTCCAGGCGGACATGATCTGCTTCTGCAAGGCCCTGGCGAATGGCTATAACGTCTCCGCCCTGTGCGGCAAAGAGTTTATGAAAAACGCCGTCAGCAGCCTGACCTTCACTGGCAGCTACTGGATGAGCGCCGTCCCCTTCGCTGCGGGCATTGCCTGCATCCAGAAAATGAAGCGGCTCAACTGCCCCCAGCTCCTCATCGACCAGGGCCAGAAGCTGAAGGACGGCCTGATCGCCGCCGCCAGGAAGTATGACTTTGACCTCCACGTCAGCGGTATCCCCTCCCTGTTCTATCTCCGCCTGGCGGATGACCCCACCTTCGTTCTCCATCAGGAGTGGATTGCCGAGTGCGTCAAGCGGGGCGTGTTCTTCACCTGCCACCACAACCACTTCATAAACGCCGCCCTCACCGACGCCGACATTGCCGAAACCATAGAGATCGCCGACGAAGCCTTCATGGTAGTGCGGGACAGGCACCAGTGACAGCAGACGGCACCGCCTGAAAAAATAAATTGTCCCCTGTCAAGAGGGCAATGAAACAAGAAATTCGCAGAGACGCACAGCGCCACGGCACTGTGATAACCGTGGATTTTGTACCTTTTGTGTTATAACACAAGGCTGCAAAATCCACGGTTTTGTTTATGCAGCAAGGTACAGTCTGCGCCGCTCCTCCGGCTGTTGGGTATAAAGCACGGCGGCCATCCGCCCATTCTTATAAAAAAGATAATATTGTGCTACTAAAGCGCTAACATCGTCCCTCCACACCGTCCTTTAAGGACGGTAAAATGGTGCTATACAGCAATAACGCATTTGGAGGGACAACATGAAGAAAGCACTCATCACAGGAATTACGGGGCAGGATGGCTCCTACCTGGCGGAGTTTCTGCTGGACAAGGGATATGAGGTACACGGCATTACCCGCCGGGCATCCATTTCCAACACAGGGCGCATTGACCACCTTTTGGACAAAATCACCCTGCACGGCGGAGACCTCTCGGACTCCTCCTCCCTGATTCGCATTATCGGCCTCGTCCAGCCGGACGAGATTTATAACCTGGCGGCGCAGAGCCATGTGCAGGTTTCCTTTGACGTGCCGGAGTACTCCGGGGATGTGGACGCCCTGGGCGTTCTGCGTATTCTGGAGGCGGTACGCATCCTTGGCCTGACGAAGAAAACCAGGATTTATCAGGCGTCCACCTCTGAGCTGTACGGCAAGGTGGAGGAGATTCCCCAGAAGGAGACCACCCCCTTCCACCCCTATAGCCCCTACGCGGTGGCGAAGCAGTACGGTTTTTGGATTGCCAAGGAATACCGGGAGGCTTACGGTATGTTTGCCGTCAACGGCATTTTGTTCAACCACGAGTCCGAGCGCCGGGGGGAGAATTTTGTCACCAGAAAAATCACCCTGGCGGCAGGCCGCATTGCGGAGGGCCTGCAGGACCATCTGGAGCTTGGCAACATGGACTCCCTCCGGGACTGGGGCTATGCCAGGGATTATGTGGAATGTATGTGGCTCATCATGCAGCAGGACAAGCCGGAGGATTTCGTTATCGCCACCGGCGTGCAGCACTCCGTCCGGGACTTCACGGAAAAAGCCTTCCAAGTGAACGGCATCGCCCTCCGCTGGGAGGGCGCAGGGCTTGAGGAAAAGGGCTACGACGCCGAGACAGGCAAAATACTGGTGTGTGTAAATCCCCAGTGGTTCCGGCCCACGGACGTGGACAATCTGTGGGGCGACCCCACAAAGGCAAAAACCGTTCTTGGCTGGAATCCTCAGAAAACCAGCTATGAGGAGCTTATTCGCCTGATGGCGGAGCATGACAGGAAGCTGGCAAAGCAGGAAAAAGCAATGCGGAACGCAGTGGAGGCATAAAAAATGATG
The DNA here is from genome assembly GCA_021200935.1 of Oscillospiraceae bacterium. Classification (GTDB taxonomy): domain Bacteria; phylum Bacillota; class Clostridia; order Oscillospirales; family Oscillospiraceae; genus CAJOIG01. The sequence goes on along the minus strand of JAJQFY010000071.1, from coordinate 28 downwards.
GAGAAAAACGCAAAAATATATGTAGCCG
>JAJQFY010000059.1 GCA_021200935.1 Oscillospiraceae bacterium | reverse complement strand
ATATATTAGAGGACGGGTGAGCCGGGGTGATGCCGAGCTTTTTCCTGCTTCAAACCATTTAATCTCATAGGGTAAATTTTTGCGTGTAGCGTTAAGCGTAAGTCCGGCTTTTCCGCTGTACGTTATTTTTTTGCAGTTTTTTAAGGAGGAACGATAATCTTGAACCAGAAATCCAACAGCTTTTTGGAGACGGAGGGCCTTGGCAGCCTAATGCGGAAATACTCCGTCCCCTGTGTCATCTCCCTGGTGGTGGCGGCGCTTTACAACATCGTTGACCAGATATTTATCGCCAACGCCAGCTACCTCGGCTCCGCCGGCAATGCGGCCAACACGGTGGTCTATCCCCTTACGGTGGTGGCCCTGGCCATCGCAGTAATGATCGGCGACGGCTGCTGCTCCTTTGTGAGCATTTGCCTGGGAGCCAACCAGAAGGAAAACGCCCATCGGAGCATTGGAAACGCCGTGGTGCTGGCTGTTGTCTCCAGCATCATCGTCACGGCGATATACCTTATCTTCATGGATCCCATCCTAACCATGTTCGGCGGGCGGGTAAATGAGGAGACCTTCGCCAACGCCCAGGAATATTTCTTCTGGATCAGCGTGGGCGTCCCCTTTTATATGTTCGGCCAGGCCATAAACCCCATCATTCGTTCGGACGGCAGCCCGAAATTCGCCATGGCCTCCACCCTGGCGGGCGCCTTCACCAATATCATCCTTGACCCCATTTTCATCTTTGTTTTCAAATGGGGCATGATGGGCGCGGCGGTGGCAACCGTGCTGGGCCAGGTGCTGACGGCGGGGCTGTCCATTTGGTATCTGTTCCATTTGAAGTCTGTGAAGTTGGAAAAGAGCAGCTTCCGCCTGTCCTGGGCGCTGATCCGCAAGTTTATTCCCCTGGGCTTCACCAGCCTTTTGAGCCAGGTCTCCGTGGTGCTGTCCATGGCGGCCATCCAGAACATGATTGTCAAATACAGCGCTATGGACGCTGTTTTCAGCCAGGCCGAATACGCCCAGATCCCTATGGCGGTGGTGGGCATCGTGATGAAATTCTTCCAGATCGTCATCTCCATCTCCGTGGGCCTGGCCGCCGGGTGCATCCCTGTTGTGGGCTATAACATCGGCGCCGGACGGAGGGACAGGGCCAAGGGCCTTTGTACCCGTATGCTGATATGCGAGGCTATCGTCGGCGCGGTGGGTCTTCTCATCGTGGAGTGCTTCCCCCGGCAGCTTATCGCCATCTTCGGCGCGGCCCAGGAGAGCGCCTATTACACGGAATTTGCCATCAAGAGCTTCCGCGCCTACCTTTGCATGATGATTTTTGCCACTGTCAACAAGGGGACGTTCATCTATTTGCAGGCACTGGGCAAGGCCGTAACCTCCACGCTGCTGTCCCTGGTGCGTGAGGTGCTGTTCGGCGTGGGCTTCGCCCTGCTGCTGCCCGCGTTCTTTGGCCTGGACGGGGTGCTGTATTCCATGCCCGTGTCCGACCTGCTGACGGCGGTCATATCCTGCGTCGTGCTGGTAAGCACATACAAATATCTGAGCAAGCCCACCGCCTCCGCGCCGGAGCAAAAGCCCAGCGAAGTCTAAGAACAGGTAATTTTATCCATAAATTTTAGTTATAATATACAACTTTATTTTTAATATTCCCTCCAAATTTGCCGTTTCCATAGAAACGGCAATTAGGGGCTTGACAAAGGCCCTGTGTATGGAGCAACCTTTTTTTCAACAATTTCATATTGCGGTTCCCGGTCAAGGCCGGGAGCATGATAGAGGCGCAATGTCCATCAGTACCGGGTTCCCATTGTGAAAGCAGGCTTTCGGGGGCGGGAAAGGGGCCGTTGCCGAAGCGGAAACGTCACCTGCGGCGTTTTTGGCTGGGCCGTCGGAGAATATCCGCCGGACTGTCACACTTGTGGAGCGCTATCATTGGCAATCAGCCCCCTTCATAGGGCCGGGAAAAAGGTATTTTACAGCCATGAATGTTCCACCAGGAGCGTTCATGGCTTTTCATTTTGCCCGCTCCGCCCGCGGTAAAAATCAGGAAACCCTTTCCCTGTTTTTTTACCTGAAATCATCATCTAATTTGAGGAGGAAAAACACATGACACGAACCCATCACACCACCAGACGACTGGCCGCTACACTGCTGGCCATCGCCATGCTGCTGTCCATTCTGGTGCTGCCCGCCTCCGCCTCTGGGGAGAGCGAGCCGTCTTTGACCCTGTCGGCGGACGCCATCGCCCTTTCTGAGACCGGCGAGAGCATCACCGCCACCCTGACCATCCCGGCCACCGCCGCCGATGGAGACGTGCAGGAATGGGCGGAGAGCCTGACCTGGAGCCTGACAAGAGACGAGAGCTTCCAGGATGAGGAGCTTTACCCCTACTACTACACCGGCGACGAGCTGGCGAACTGGACGACCTGGGGTACGGACGGCACCGACGGGGAGGCATACTTCTCCATCACCGAGCCCACCGTCACTGTGGAGGGCGGCACCGCCGCCGTGGAGCTGACCTTCACCACGGAAAATCCCTTTGTCTCCAACGAGGACGGGGAGAACGCCCTGCAAATCACCGGCTATGTCACGAATCGGAACGTCTATGAATGCTTCATAGGAGACTACACCCTGGCCGTCTCCGACGGAGAGGAGACCCTGGCCGTCTCCGACGGAGAGGAGACCCTGGCTGAGGCCACCGTCACCGTGAACATCTACGAGAGCTACCTAACCTACGCCGAGATTATCGACGAGCTGCTGGAGATTCAGGCCCTGGCCCAGGAGAACGGACGCTATTTTGAGATTACCGTCTACGGCGAGAGCGAGGGCGGCTATCCTCTCTACTACGTCACCCTCTCCGACAGCGAGGACTCCATCACCCAGTTCCAGGAGATGAACGAGCTGGCCATGGCAGACCCCGAATCCCTTCAGAACGCCATATCCGACGGCCTTCTGAACGGTGAGGACTACCGGGTTCCCTTCCTGATTAACAACGTCCACCCCGATGAAAACCCCGGCGTGGACGCCCAGATAAACCTGCTGCGGGAGCTTGCCACCGAGGACACCATCACCTATAACACCCTGACCGGCCTTGTCAGCGGCGAGGAGGTTGACACCTCCCTGTTTGACGAGCAGGTGGCCTCCATCGAGGGCTTCACCGGCCTTGGCTCCCGCAAGATCAGCGGCAGCGAGGAAAACGGCAACAACGACGGCGTCACCGACGCCAGCGAGTATTACACCATCAGCGACGATCTGACCATCGACGTGGAGGAGCTGCTGGACAACATCATCCTGATCGTCGTCCCCAACGAGAACCCGGATGGCCGGACATACAATACCCGCCGCAACGCCAACGGCTTTGACCTGAACCGTGACGCCTCCAACCAGACCCAGGCGGAGACCTATTATCTCTATCAGGTGGTCAGTTCCTGGAACCCCGTGGTGTTCGCGGAGCTGCACGGCTACATGGACGAGTTCCTGGTGGAACCCTGCACCCCGCCCCACGAGCCGAACCTGGAATATGACCTGCTGGTGGACAACTTCCTCCGGGGCGCGGAGGCCTTCGGCTCGGCGGCGCTGGCTACCATGTCCGCCCAAGAGGACTATGACATGAAGTTCCAGTCCTACTATACGCCCCTGCGGGACGATTACACCGAGGGCGAGGGCTGGTCGGCCTGGGACGACCTCTGCACCAACTACGGCCCCAGCTACGCCATGCTCAACTGCGGCTCCCTGGGCTACACCATTGAGACCCCTTCCAGCAACGAAGCCTGCACCCGGCTGCTGGAGTGCGGTATGTACGGCCTGCTGGCCTATGTAATGGAGTACAAGGACGACATCTACCTCAATCAGCTTGAGTTCTTCCGCCGGGGCATTGAAAACGAGGATCACGCAGAGGACATGGAATCCTGGTACGTCAGCATGGACAACGAAATCCTGGAATCCGGCACCTGGCGCGTGGCCTATGAGGAGACCGGCAACTTCTTCCCCGAATACTATGTTATCCCCGTGGACGCGGACAGCCAGCGGGATCCCGCCGACGCCTGGGAAATGGCCGACTTCCTAACCCGCAACGGGGTGGAGGTTCGCCATCTCACCGAGGACGTGACCGTTGACGGCGTCACCTATCTGGCCGGTTCCCTGGTGGTGGATATGTATCAGGCCAACCGGAATTACGCGAACACCGTCCTTTGGGAGGGCGCGGACGCCTCTAGCTCCGGCTTCCCGGATCTGTATTCCGAATCCGTCTCCAACTTCCCGGAAATGCGGGGCTTCGACTGTATTGCCATCACGGAGGTAGGCGCTTTTGAAGGGGCGCTGTCCGATGTGCTGACAGAGTTCGACGGCGCAAGCCAGCTCTCCGGCCAGGGTACGGCGGTCATCCTCTCCAACAACGGCACAGAGACCGTGCGGGCCGTGAACGACCTGCTGTCCCAGGGCGTTACCGTGGGCATGATTACCGAGGGCGACTACACCAGCGACTTCCTTATCAGCGAAGCGGCTTATGAATCTGTCTGCGACAGCTACACCCTGGTAGGCACCAGCGTCACCGAGCTTCCCACCGCCTACGCCATCAGCCAGCCCACCGTGTATCTGGCGGGCCGCTATGACGACTTCTCCGGCTACGCCGTTACTGAGGGCTATTACGCCCAGTGGTTCAGCGAGGGCTACGGCTTCATCAATTACCGCAACGTACACCAGAACGGCACCTCCAACCAGGATCTGTTCGCCTTCGAGACGCCGCTTGGCTTCACCATCACCTCTGACCCGGAGGAGGCTGACGTGATCATCGGCTCCGTGAGCCTGGGCCAGGGCGAGACCGGCGAGGCCGCCACGGAGGCGGTACTCAGCGGCACCCCGTATATTGCCATGGGTTCCTCTCCCCTGTCCTACATCAGCGAAAACCTGCTGACCGACATGGAGTTTACCGCCCTCGGCATGGAGGCTTTGCACACCGTCACCTATCCCAGCGACAGCCTGATTACCGCAAGCCAGGCCGCTGACGAAGACTACATCATCTACACCTATAACTGCGGCGTCATTACCACCCTGCCCGAGGGCGCGGAGGTCTTGATTCAGGCCGCCGAGGAGGACTCCTTCATCGCCGGCTGCTGCCTGAACGACGAGGGCCTGACCCTGGACGGCTTCGTGGAAGCCTTCACCATTCAGCGGGACGGCATGGACATCACGGTTTTCGCCAACTCCATCGTGAACCGCGCCCATCAGCAGGACGACTACACCTTCGTCACCAACGCCATCTACAGCAAGTGCCTGACCGGGGACGTGCTGACTATGGACGACCTGACCGCCTGAGCTTAACAGAGACCCCCACAGGCAATTTCACAGAGACCCCCTAAAAAGGCCGGGCGCGCTCTCGGAGCCGCCCGGCTTTTGCAAAAAAATCCCCACAGAAAGGCAGCGATTCCATGCGTTTTTGGAAAATGAACGGTTTGGGAAATGATTTTATCATCCTGAACAATATAGAGGAGCGCCTCCCGGCGGAGCGCCTGCCGGAGCTTGCCCGCAGGCTGTGCCATCGGCGGTTTTCCATCGGCGCGGACGGCCTGATGGTGGTGGAGGCCGCCGAACAGGGCGGCGATTTTAAAATGCTGTTTTTCAATTCCGACGGCACCGTGGGCGAGATGTGCGGCAACGGCGCACGGTGCATCTGCCGGTACGGCTATGAGACCGGCCTGGCCGGAGAGCGGCAGACCGTGGAGACCACGGCGGGCCTTGTCACCGGCCAGCGCCTCAGCCGCCGCACCTACAGGATTCGGCTGAACGACCCCGCCGTTATCGATCTGGATCGGTCAATCGAGGTAGATGGCCGCGCCTATGCCTGCTCCTATATCGAGCTGGGAAGCCCCGGTCTCCCCCATGCCGTCATCAGCCTCCCAAGCCTGGAAAACGAGGACGAGGAGGCCCTGCGGGCGCTGGGCCGGAAAATCCGCTGGCACAGGGATTTTCCCAAAGGGGCCAATGTAAGCTTTTATCAGTGCCTCACCCCCGGCCACGTCCTGGCGAAAACCTTTGAGCGGGGGGTGGAGGACTTCACCCTGGCCTGCGGCACCGGCGCGGGTTCCGTCGCCACGGCCCTGACCCTTTTGGGCCGGTGCAGCGGTGAAAACATCCGGGTCTCCATGCCTGGGGGCGACCTGTTTGTGGACGTTCTGACCCAGGGCGGCATGGTGGAGAGCCTGTACCTCACCGGCCTGACCAACATCGTCGCCCAGGGCGAGGCAACAGACGAGGAACTTTAAAATTGCAATAAAATCAGCACCATATGCCCTTGTACAGCAAATCGTGCTGCCTATATAATAGAAAATATTTTTACAGGAGAGTGTATAACCATGACAAAGAACCCCATTTTCAAGGGCGCGGCTACCGCCCTGATTACGCCTCTGAACGAAAGCGGTATCGACTTTCCTGCCTTTGGCCGTCTGATCGACTGGCAGATCGCCCAGGGCATCAACGCCCTGGGCATCGTGGGAACCACCGGGGAGGGCGCCACCCTGAATCATCAGGAGCATTGCGCCGCCATTCAGTACGCCGTGGAGCGGGCCGCCGGGCGGGTGCCTATTATCGCCGGTACCGGCTCCAACGACACCGCCTACTCCATCGAGCTGACCCGCTTCGCCTGCAATGTGGGCGCGGACGCCATGCTGGTGGTGACTCCCTATTATAACAAGGCCACCCAGAAGGGGCTGATCGCCTCCTTCTCCGCCATTGCGGACGCCTCCACCAAGCCCCTCATTCTCTATAACGTCCCCTCCCGCACCGGCGTGAACATCGAGCCGTCCACCTACGCGGCCCTGGCCGACCACCCCAACATTGCCGCCATCAAGGAGGCCAACAGCAACATCTCCAAGATTGTGGAGACCGCCTCCCTAGTAGGGGATAAGCTGGACATCTATTCCGGCAACGACGACCAGATCGTCCCCATTCTTGCTATGGGCGGCTCCGGCATCATCTCCGTTCTCTCAAACATTATGCCCGCCCAGACGGTGGAGATCTGCACACGCTTCTGGGCCGGGGATGTGGCGGGCAGCGCCCGGCTCCAGTGTGAGCTGCTGCCCATGATAAACGCCCTGTTCTGCGAGGTGAATCCCATCCCCGTGAAGGCGGCTATGGCCGCCATGGGCTTCTGCGAAAACTACGTCCGTCTGCCCCTGACGCCCATGGAGAGCGGCCACGAGGCCGCCATGCTGGAGCTGATGCGGGGCCACGGCCTGATAAGCTGAGGCGCGGCTATGAATATCATCGTCCACGGCTGCACAGGCCGCATGGGAACCATTCTGACAGGCCTGATTCAGGCCCCCGGAAGCGGTCACACCCTGGCCGCCGGTATCGCCCCCGGCGCTTCGCCCGCCGCTGGCCAGTATCCCTCCCTGGATGCCTATACAGGCGGGGCGGACTGCGTTATTGATTTCTCCTCCCACAGCGCCACGGCGGCCCTGACCGCCTGGTGCGTCTGGCAGGAGATACCGCTGGTCATTGCCACCACCGGCCAGACGGAGGAGGAAAAGGCCCTGATACACGCCGCCGGAAAGCAGATTCCCCTGTTTTTCGCCGCCAATATGTCCATTGGCGTGGCCGTGCTTTCCAGCCTGGCCCGGCAGGCCGCCGCCATGTTCCCGGAGGCGGACATAGAGATCATCGAGCGGCACCACAACCAGAAGCAGGACGTTCCCAGCGGCACGGCGCTGCTGCTGGCCGCCTCCCTGCGTCAGGCCAGGCCGGAGGCGGAGCTTGTCATAGGCCGCCACGAAAACGGCAAGCGGGCCAAAAACGAAATTGGCATCCACTCCCTCCGCTACGGCAACGAGGTGGGTACCCACGAAATCATTATTTCCGACGGCAGCGAGACCATCACCTTAAAGCACGAGGCGGAAAACCGCTCCCTGTTCGCCCGGGGGGCGCTGGCTGCGGCGGCCTTCCTCCAGGGGAAGGAGCCGGGGCTGTACACCATGGCCGACCTGGTGGCCGCCGGATAAGGAGAGCAAAGCATGACCGCACAGGAGATTATTCAGCACATAGCCCAGGCGGAGAAGAAAACGCCGGCAAAGCTATACATCAGGGAAACCGCCCCCATCGACTACGGCAGCGCCCATGTTTTTGGGGCCGGAGATAAAATCGTGTTTGGCGACTGGCGGGAACTGGGGCCGGTTATCCAGGCAAATCAGGGCAAAATCGCGGACATTGTCGTGGAAAACGACTGCCGCAACAGCGCCATTCCCCTGCTGGACATGAAGGACATCCCCGCCCGCATTGAGCCGGGGGCCATCATCCGGGAGCAGGTGGACATTGGCCCCAACGCCGTAATTATGATGGGCGCGGTGATAAACATCGGCGCGGTCGTCGGCGAGGGTACCATGATTGACATGGGGGCCATTCTGGGCGGGCGGGCCACCATTGGGAAAAACTGC
>JAJQFY010000078.1 GCA_021200935.1 Oscillospiraceae bacterium | reverse complement strand
CCCGAATCCACAGCGGAACCCTCCCCTGTACCCACAGAGGTTACGCAGATTGTGTATTCCGCGCTGACTGAGCTGCCGGAGGGTCTGGCGGAGCAATATGAGTCCGTGGAGGAGCTGCGGGAGGATATGATTGCCAAGGTGGTGGCCAGCGATGCAGGCTACACAGGAGAGAACGCCGTGGTCTACGAAATAACGCTTCAGATTAGCACCGACGGCGGCCAGACCTGGGTGTATGCCACAGAGGAGAATTTCCCCGCCGATGGTATTCTTGTGACCCTGGATTACCCTGAGGGAACGGATTCCTCCTATGACTTCGTCGTGGCGCATACGTTCACCATGACCTCGGACAGGCTGGGAACCGTGGCGGGCGAGACGGAGTATCCGGCTGTGACCAAGACCGACACGGGCATCAGCTTCCGCCTCACCGGCCTGTCTCCTGTGTCGATTGCCTGGAAGGAAGGGGCGGCGGCCACCGCAGCGCCCACAGCTTCCGCGGCGGCCACATCTGCCGCTCCCAACACCGGCGACAGCGCAAACACTGTTCTGTGGGCGGCCTTGATGATTTTGTGCATGGGCGGCATAGCGGCCCTGACGGCTGCTGTCCGCCGCAGACGGAAGAATTAAGGAACCTCTGCGTCCATCAGCGCAGACAGCCCCGCAGCCGCGGGGAATGAAATACATTGGCAAAACCGCCGTCCGGCGCACTCCACTGCGCGGACGGCGGTCTTGCTTTATTTTGACAGCAGCGTCAGCCGGTTTTCCGGGATGAGCTGGCGGAAGTAGCTGATTTTTGGCAGAAGCTTTAATAAAATCATGCCCAGGATATAGCAGGCCAGAAGCTCGCCAATGCCTACGGTCAGGCCGTTATAGGCCCATGCGGCGGGGAAGGCGGAGGAAAAGCCGGTCTCGAACCAGGCGATTTCCGCGCCGATGATGACGGTGTTGCAGAGTACCGGGGGCAGCGGAGCCAGCCAGCTTTTTTTCATGCGGCTTGTCCAAAGGGCAGCCAGAAGGGTTGCCAGCGTACCGAAAAGCCAATCCAGCACATAGGGCGAGCCGATCAGGTTCGCGATAAAGCAGCCAATGGCAAGGCCGGGGATGGCCTCCGGCAGAAAGAAGGGCAGGATGGTCAGCGCCTCGGAAAAGCGAATCTGCACCGGGCCGTAGGACAGCATGGGCAGAACCAGGGTAAGGACGGCGTACAGGGCCGCGATCACGCCCCCCGCGCACAGCCGCCGCAGGGAAGAGCTGTTTCTCATTGCAAGGACCTCCATTTTATATTTAGAGTACGGCGAAACAAAACCGCACAGCGGCGCAGCCTTAGCAGCGCCGTTTGGACCGGGTGTGGAGAACCGGTCGCGGATATTATGCCATGAAAACACAGCCCTGTCAATGTCTGCGCGAACGAAAAAACCGCCCAGCGGAAAACCCGTTGGGCGGCGTTTTGTTAAGAGATTTGCTTTCGCTTAGGGCCGAGCTTAGAACGAGATGTCGTAGCCGGTGAAGTCAGCGGCGGCCTGCAGGACAGCCTGAACCTCCTCCACATTGCCATTCTCCTCGGCGGCGGTCAGCGCGTCGTTGGCGGCGGAATCGAAGATAGCGCTCCACCAGGTGTCGAACTCCTCGTCAGTCATGCTGACCAGGGTGACGCCCTCAGCCTCCAGATTGGCGTTCAGAGCGGCATACTCACTCTCGTTGTACTCCAGGGAGTACTGGGTGGTAGCGTCGCAAGCCTCCTGAATGGCGGCCTGCTGCTCAGCGGACAGGCTCTCCCACCAGTCGGTGTTGACAGTCATGAAGTTGCCGGCGGCGAAGGTGCCATCGAACATCCAGTACTTGGCGACCTCATACAGGCTCATGGAGTACATAGCGGGGCCGTCCATCTGGCTGGCGTCCATCAGGCCGGTGTCGAAGGCGGAGTAGTAGTCCCAGGGGAACACGCCCACGACGTTGAAGCCCAGGGCCTCAAATTTGACAGGGGCCATGTTGCCGAAGGCGGTGGACTTGGCCACCAGGTCGGTCAGGTTCTCGAACTCAAAGTTGGCAACAAAGTAGTTGGCGCCGCCAGCGTTGATGGACAGGTAGGTGATGCCGTAGGCGTCGGCCTCGGCGGTGATGGCCGCGCCGGCAGCCTCGTCCTCAAAGACATAGTTGAAGTAGTCCAGCGCGTTCTGCACGGACTCAGGGGCGAAGTCGGGGATAGCGTTCAGCACAGGCAGCTCGCTGGTGTGCTTGGAGTGGCCGAAGATCATCATGTTGATGGCGCCGTCGCCGCAGGCGTCCAGCTCGTCGTCAGCGGTGAACAGGGTGCCGCCGTAGCTGATGTTCACGGTGATGGCTCCATCGGTTAGCTCTTCCAGATAGTCCTTGAAGTAGGTGGCAAGGATGCCGCCGGTCTCGGTCTCGTTGTAGGAGCTGTTGAAGGTGATGGTCAGCGCCTCGCCGGTGTAGCCGCCGTCGGCGGTCTCAGCTTCGGCTGTGTCATCGGTGGGAGCCTCGGCGTCAGCCTCGACTTCGGTCTCGGTTTCCGTCTCTGCAGATGTGGTCTCTTCCTCGTCGGTGGTGGACGAGTCGGAGCTGCTGCTGCACGCAGCCATGGCAAAGACCATGACCAGGGCAAGAAGCAGTGCAATCAGTTTCTTCATGGTTGTTCCTCCAGAAAGATAAAATAGTATTTTGATAATGGGATGATTCCCGATTATCCGAAAAGTATGTGCGTCTCCCGGTGCGCGGTGCTTATCTTATCAGACTTGGCAGCCAGGTGACGATAGCGGGGCAGAAGGCGATTAGCAGCACCATACAGACCTCGCATATAAAGAATGGCCACACACCGGCAAATACCTTTGACGGACTCACCCGCAGGGCGTTCGATGTGGCGAAAACGTTCATGCCGATTGGCGGGGTCAGACCCGCGATCTCCATCATGAAGCACAGGGCGATAATGATGGCATAAGGGCTGTAGCCCAGGCCGCAGAGAATGGGGAATACGACCGGCACGGTGATGATGATAATGCTCATCATGTCCATGACGCAGCCACAGACCACATAGAGCAGCATCACCAGAATGAAGATGATGAACGCGGGCGCATTCAGCCCGGCAATGGCGTCGGAAAGGGCAGAAGCCAGACCGGAGTTGGACACGAAACGGGAGAAAAGCTGCCCGCCAATGATGATGGGAAAGATACCCGCTTCCATAACGGCGGAGTCCACGATGCAGTTCCAGATGCGCTTCAGGGGCAGACGCCGAATCAGTGCGTAAACCAGCACGACTGCAGCGCCCACAGCGCCAGCCACCGTAGCGGTAAACCAGCCCAGCATGGTGCCGCCGATGATAAGCCCGAACAGCAGAATGATGGGGATCAGGTAGGCCAGGCCATGGATACGGTCATGCCAGGAGATCGGCTCGTCGCTCTTGGGGGGCAGGGCGTCCTTGCGGAACGCACCCACGATGCGTACCGTGATGCAAAGGGCGATGGCGGTCAGAATGCCGGGAACAATGCCGCCGGTCAGGGCGGTACCCACGGAGATGGCCACATTCTCGCCCGCCACCTCGATGGGGCTGGGGGCAATGATGCAGAACATCAGAATGCCCATGGACGGGGGAATCAGGGTGGAAAGCGCGCCGGAGGCCGCGATGCAGCCCAGGGACAGCTTTTCGTCATAGCCGCGACGACGAAGCTCAGGCAGGGACAGCTTGCCGAAAACGATGTTCCCGGCGATGGAGCTGCCGGAGCAGGCGCCGAAGGCGGCGTTCGCGAAAATAACGGTATACAGCATACCGCCCTTGACCCGTTTCAGCCAGGATTCCAGGCATTTGAACAGGCCCTCTGCCACGCCTGTCTCGCCCACTAGTGCGCCCACCAGGGAGAAAAGGGGAAGAACGGCATAGTTGTAGTTCGCGCCCAGGTTGTAGATACCGGCGGTGAACTGGGACAGCATCATGGCCGGATTTCCGCCATTCAGGGCCAGAAATCCGAACAGAGAGGCGGTCAGCATGGAGATGAACACGGGGATTCCCAGGAACACCATGACCATCATAATCAGGAAAAATACAACGCCAATGGCTGCTGCGCTCATGCTTCCGCACCTCCTTCCTTTGCTGCCGGTTCGTCAGCCTCCTCGCCGGGGGCCGCGTTGCTGCCGGGATAAAGATAGATCCCAGGGTTTACGCCCGGATACTTCCGGAAGCGTATCATGCGCACAAGCGCCCATACGAAGGAGCAGCCAAGCAGGAAGAATCCTACGCAGTGGCAAATCGTAAAGGGCCACTCCTTCGGGGAGGTGGCGGTGGATGCAATACGCATATTCTTGGTGAAGTCCTTCACCAGTGTCACGGTCACGCCGCGATAGCAGATAAAGAAGCCCAGGGCCGCGCCTAAGACGTGGCCGACGTACATGGCGGCCTTTTCAACCTTGGGGAATTTCTGGATGAGAAGGTCGATGCGGGTGTGGCCCTGATCCAGCGTCACATACCCGGCGGCCAGGAAGACCAGGGGGATGTGCAGGTACTGGACAAGGTAGTTGGAGTTGGGGATGCCCCTGGCCCAGCTCACACCGGCTGCCTGAAGCTTTTCACCGCAGACATTGATGACGCAGATGAGCATAATGGCGATCAGGGCAATGGCGGACAGATAACAGAAAAACCGCAGGATACTGCGGACGATCTTATCTGCCCGAAGGAATGCGCTGAAATCGTCTCCCTCTGGGATGACCGGGGGTGCTTTTTCAGCTTTGGACTTTTTCTCTCTCTTTTTGGAGGGAGGAGAACCGTCTTGGGGCGGAGATTTGATTTCGCTGGGTTCTCCGCCGTTTACATTTTCGTTCACTCTTGTTACCTCCCGTGCTTGGTTTATAGCGTAACAAATTCTTAACATATTTATATTAGCTCAACATCGCCGCTTTGTCAACAGAAATTCCCACTCAATTTGTCATTTTAACGCTTTTATATGACATTGAAATCACGAGTAAAGCGTGTTACAATAGGAGACGGGAACCGACAAATTATAAAGTATGCCCGCCTCCCGCGGGCAAAACGACACAGCCAAAGGAGAAAATAATGCTGCAAGATGCCTTTGAATTGGAGCAAAAAATAGATAACGAGGTCTCGAAGGTGGTGGTGGGGAAATCCGCTCAGGTGCGCCTTATTACGGCGGCCATCCTGGCCGGGGGCCACATCCTGCTGGAAGACCTGCCCGGCGTGGGCAAGACCACGCTGGTGAAATGCCTGTCCACCGCCCTGGGGTGCCAGTCCCGGCGCATTCAGTTCACCCCTGACCTTCTGCCCTCGGACGTGACGGGCATGAACATCTTTGACCGGCAGACCGGGGCCTTCAAGCGGATGGAGGGGCCGGTGATGACGAACCTGCTGCTGGCGGACGAGCTGAACCGGGCCATTCCCCGCACCCAGTCCGCCCTGCTGGAGGCCATGGAGGAGCGGCAGGTCACGCTGGACGGCGTGACGGAAAAGCTCCCTGCTCCCTTTGTGGTGCTGGCGACCCAGAACCCAGTGGAAACGGAATCCACCTTCCGCCTTCCGGCGGCCCAGATGGACAGATTCCTTCTCTGCCTCTCCCTGGGCTACCCCACGGTGGAGGAGGAGGGGCGGATGCTCCGCCTGGTGGGGGACGATATGCCCTATGATCAGGTGCAGGCCGTGACAAGCCCGGAGGAAATCTGCGCCATGCAGGAGGAGATTGCCTCCGTGAAGGTGGCGGATTCCGTGATGGACTACATTGTGGCCCTGACCGCGAAGACCCGCAATAACCCCGACCTGCGCCTGGGGGCCAGCCCCCGCGCCACCCGCGCCCTGTACCGGGCGGCCAAGGCGCTGGCCGCTGTCTCTGGCCGGGACTATGTGACCCCGGACGACGTAAAGGAGCTGGCAGGCCCCGCCCTGAATCACCGCATGGTGCTGAGCGCGGACGCGGCCATGGCGGGCAAGGAGGTGCCGGATGTGCTGAACGAGATACTCTCCGCTCTGCCCGTCCCGCCGGAGAAGGACGAGCTGCTGGACAGGGCCGATGGGTAAGGACAGACGCATTGGCTTCCAGTCGGCGCTGCTGGTGTCCTGGGGCGTTATCATCGTCGGCTTCGCCGGGTCCATCCTGGCCTGGTGGATGGAGCTTACCGGCGTGGGCGTGCTGCTCATGGCGGTGGCCGTGGTGGGGCTTATCAGCCGCCTGTGGGGGCTTTACGCCCTGCGGGGGGTGGAGGTCTCCGTCCGGGCGGACAGGGAGACGCTGTCCGCCGGGCAGACGGTGACGATTCACTATGAGATAGAGAATAAAAAGGCCCTGCCCCTCATATGGATGGAGCTGTGCCAGGATGTGCCTGTCCGCCGGTGTCTGGAGCCGGACGAGAGCTTTCAGCTCACGGAGCTGCCCCAGCCCCCCAATGAAAGGGGAGAGGAGCAGAAGCCGCTGGTCATGTATATGCGCCGGTTCGCCTTTGTGGGGGGCTATAGCACCCTTGCCTGGGACACGGTATGGACGGGCATACGGCGGGGCGTGTACCGGCCCGGCGTAATGACCCTTCGCAGCGGGGATGGCCTGGGTCTGACACAGTCGGCGGGGGAGGCCCCCGGTCTCGCGGGCCGGACGCTGGTGGTCTGGCCGAAAATCGTCCCGGTGGAGGTCTGGCCCTTCCTGCGCCATGTGTGGACGGGTACCACCGGCAAGGCCGGGTGGTCGGAGGACCCTACCGTGATGAAGGGGGAGCGGGCCTGCCAGCCCGGCGACCCGTGGAAACGCATTGACTGGCGCACCGCCGCCCGCACGGATGAGCTTATGGTGCGGCAATTTGACACTGTGACGCCTCTTAGTGTATTATTTATATTAGACGCAGCCTCCCTTTCCGATAAGGAGGACGCCATCAGCATTACCGCCTCCCTGATACTGGCCCTGGAGCGGGCCGGTGTGGACTGCGGCCTGGCCCTTCCCGCCACGGGGGAGAAGCCCGCGCTGCTGCTCCGGCCAGAGAATCCGTCGGTCTCCGCGGGCGCCTGTCTCTTTGCGCTGGCGGAGTTTGAGGCGGAGAGCGCAGGTGAGCAATACGACGAGACCGGCATTGTTATGGCCGCCGCCCAGACCGGCCAGGTCTGGCTCGTGGGCGAGGGCGCGGCGAGCCTTGGCTGTCCCGCCCTGGCGGGCAAGCTCTCCGAGCGTGGCGTTCGTCTGCTGGCCGCGAAGCGGGAGCGGGGCATTGACCTGACGAAGGTATACACCTTTGACGAGCTGCGCCGGAAGGAGGCCAGGGCATGAGAGATACGGCGGGATTTTTGGCCGCCTGCGCCGATGTGCTGACGGAGATGTGCATTTTTTATATGGCTGCCGCCATCTTCCTCTGCCCAAGCACCTGGGGCGTGGGCCTGGGCTGGCTGCTGCTGTGCGCGCTGGTCTGCGCGGTGGTGTTTGCCGCCGTGCTGAAAAAGCCCCGGTCAACCCCGGTGCTGACGGTTTTGACCCTGGTTTTGGGGTTCGGCAGTTTTGGGCTGTATATGCTGGCGTCGGCCACGCCGCTGGCCTTTGGCTATGGCTTTGTGATGGCCGTGGGAGCGGGCATGACGGTGGGAATGCCCCTGTATTACGCCATGCACCGGCCCAAGATACATACTCATCTCAGCCATTTAGATGTGCTGGTTATGGCCCTTTTTGTGCTGCTTCTGTGCCGCGAGGCGCTGGATATTTCCCCGGCGGCCATTGCCTTTGTGGTGGCGGTGGCCTTTCTGGACGCGGCCACAGCCGTTGGCCTTCGGATGACGGGGGAGGACGGTTCCGGCGGGGAATACGCGGCCAGGGCCTGCCTTGTGGCGCTGGGAGCCGCCGTAGGCGTTTTCCTGGTGGTGGGGCTTTTCACCCTGCTCTTTTCCCGAAGCGCCGGACTGACCGGCAGTGTGCTGGCGGGCGTTGGGGCGTTTTTTGCCGCCATTGGCGGCAGTGTGGAGCGCTTTTTCCAGTGGCTGGCGACCCTGTTCCAGCGGGAGCAGACCTATGAGGCCATCGAGATTGAAAACGAAATTCCCTCCGTGGCACAAATTGAGCAGAGTGCCGAGACGATGCAGCTTTCCGTCAATACGACGGTGGTAGGTATTGTGCTGGTGGTCGCCCTGCTGGTGATTGCTATTGCGGTAGCGCTGGTGCTACGGAAAAGAAAATTTTCCCTGGGAACAAAAACGGCGGCTGCTGCGTCTCATACTGTGGTGCGGCGGGGCGGCAGTCCCATGAGAAAGCTGTGGCAGAATCTGACGGAGGCTCTGCGCTTCCGCTGGACGGCCTGGCGGCAGCGAAATACGCCCGGCGGGCTGCTGATACGATTGGAGCGCCTGGGCAGACGTAAGCACAGACCCCGGCAGGAGGGGGAGACCATGCGCCACTTTATTCGGCGGATGGATCCCACCGGCGGCCTGGACGCCCTGGCGGACGCCCTGGATCAGGAATTTTACGGCGGCCAGGGCCGGACGATGACAGCCCGGCGGTGCCGGGAGCTGGGGCGGTATATGACAAAGGAGGTACGGCATGGTTAAAACAGCGGTTCTGGTGTCCGGGGGAGGGACGAATCTCCAGGCCATCATAGACGCCCACCTG
>JAJQFY010000153.1:15499-51674 GCA_021200935.1 Oscillospiraceae bacterium | reverse complement strand
GTCGAACACCACGGCGCCGGGGTCGCCCCCCTCCCCGTGGCGGACGATCTCCGCGCCGGTGCGCTTGGCCCATATGCCAAGCTGCTCCGAGGCAGCGGCCCGGAAGGTATCCGCCGCGCACAGGAGTACCTTTTTCCCATCCTGCACATAGCGGTTCGCCAGCTTTCCGATGGTGGTGGTCTTCCCTACGCCGTTTACGCCCACCATCAAGATCACGGAGGGCTTTGTGTTCAGCGCAAGCTCCGGCGGCCCGGCCTTTTCCATCAGCTCCGTCAGGATATCCACCAGCTTTTGGCGCACCTGCTCGCCCTTCAGACCCTTCTGCTGGCGCAGTGCCTCCACGGCCTGCTCCGCCGTCTCAATTCCGGCGTCCGCCAGAATCAGCTTTTCCTCCAGCTCGTCCAGGAAATCCTCGTCCACCCCGGAAAAGGCGGAAAACAGCCCGGACAGAAAGCCCTTTTTCTTATCACCAAATAGTGCCATGTGATTACTCCTTTATCATGCTTCGGCGGTCTTTTGCGCTTCCGCCAGGTCAAGCTCTATGACGCGGCTGACGCCCTTTTCCTGCATGGTTACGCCAAACAGCACGTCCGCCTGCTCCATAGTGCCGCGCCGGTGGGTAATGACGATAAACTGCGTTTTATTCAGCCGGTGCAGATAGCTGGCGAAGCGAATGACGTTTTCCTCGTCCAGCGCCGCCTCGATCTCGTCCATAACGCAGAAGGGCGTGGGCTTCAGCTTTAAAATGGAAAAATACAGGGCGATCGCCACGAAGGATTTCTCCCCGCCGGAGAGAAGGCTTATATTGGACACCGCCTTGCCCGGCGGCTGAACCTTAATTTCAATGCCGCAGTTGAGTACGTCGTTTTCGTCTTCCAGGCGGAGAGACGCCTTGCCCCCGCCAAAAAGCTCCAGAAAGGTGGTTTGAAAGCTCTCGTTAATGGCCTGGAACTCCCGGCTGAATATCTCCTCCATCTGGCTGGTGATATCCCCAATGATGTCCAAAAGCTCGTTTTTCGCTTTGGCGATATCGTCCCGCTGCTCGGTGAGGAAATCATACCGCTGGCCCACCCGCTCGCTCTCCTCAATGGCCCCAAGGTTCGGCGTGCCAAGCTCCCGGATTTTGCGGCGCAGCTCGGCGATGCGCCGGTTGGCGGCGGCAAGGCTCTCGATGGGCTGGCGCTGTGCCTGGGCCGCCGTGCGGCTCAGCTCGTAGCTGTCCCACAGCTTGTCCACAAGCTGCTTCTCCTCCATCTCGGCGGCCATGGTCTTCCGCTCGATAGAGGCCACCAGCCGCTCCTGATCCAGAAGGGCCTCATTCTGCCGCTGGGCGTCTTTGTCCGCCTGGGTGCGCTTGGCCTCCAGCTCCAGCTTCTGGGCCGTTACGGCATGAATCTCCCCGCGGATGGCCTCCGCCCGCTCTGAAAGCGCCTTGCCCTTTTCGGCGTTCGCTTCCATGTCGGCGCTGATTTGCCCGTCCCGGCGGCGGTATTCCTCCATCAGGGCACGGCGCTGGCTGTCCCCGGCGGCCATGGCCTCCTTCACGCTCTCCAACTGGGCGGCGCTGGTCTCCTTGGCCTCCCGCTCCGCCTGGAGGGTGGCCTCCTCCCGCTGGGCCTGGGCCAGCTCCTGGCCTGCCACGTCCATATCATATCGGGCGGCGGCAAGCTCCCGCTCCGCCTGATCCAGCGATGCCGCCTTCTCCTTCTGGCGGGCGGCAAGCACCTGCCGTTCCTCCGCCAGGCGCTTCAGCTCGTTGGCGCGGGAGATAACGCCTGTCCCTCTGGCCGCGCTGCCGCCGGTCATGGAGCCGCCGGCGTTTATCATCTGGCCGTCCAGGGAGACAATGCGAAGCTGATTCTGATGCCTGCGGGCAATGGCGATGGCGTCGGAAAGCGTTTCGGCAATGACAGTGCGGCCCAGCAGGTAAGAGAATATCTGCCGGTAGGCTCCGTCAAATTCCGCCAAATCCACCGCAAGGCCCAGATACCCCTTCTCCCCCACAGGGAGCCGGTCAAGGGCGCGGCCCCGGATGTCGCTGATGGGGAGAAAGGTAGCCCGGCCTCCGTCCCGCCGCTTCAAAAGCTCGATGGCGGCCCGGCCATCCTCCGGCGTGTCCACAATGATATTCTGGGCCGCCGCCCCCAGGGCGGTCTCGATGGCCAGGGCGAAGCGATCCTCTGTGCGGACAAGATTTGCCACCGGGCCATGGATGCCCCGCAGGGAACCCCGTTCCTTCTCCCGCATGACGGTTTTGACCGCCCGGTTGAAGCCCTCGTAATCCTTTTCCATTTCCGTCAGCA
This sequence comes from Oscillospiraceae bacterium, assembly GCA_021200935.1. GTDB lineage: Bacteria > Bacillota > Clostridia > Oscillospirales > Oscillospiraceae > CAJOIG01. The sequence goes on along the minus strand of JAJQFY010000153.1, from coordinate 49,371 downwards.
TGGTGATGCGCCCGTCCATGCTGCGTCCGTCCACCGTCAGTTTGGTAAGCTCCTCCCGCAGGGAGGACACCCGGCTCTCCCGGCCAGACATTTTCATTCTGTGGCCGTTCACAACGTTGGATAGCTGGCCGGTCTTTTCCGCCAGCGTCCGCCCGGCCTCTGAAAGCTCATCCACCCGGCGGCGCAGGGCCTCTATCTGCTCATCCAGGGCCTGAACCCGCCCGGCGTCCTGGCTCATGTCCTCCTCCAGGCGGCGGATGCTTGCCAGGTTGTTTTTTCGGTCCGTCTCCAGCACAGCCCCGGCGCTGCGGTTTTCCGCGATGTTCCGCTCCGCCGCCGCGAGCTTTTCCCGCAGAGTCTCGGTCTCCAAATCCTTTTCCCGCATACGCTCGGAAATAGACTCCGTGTAGCGGTAATTTTCCGTCACCTGGGTTCTGGCCTTTTCCAGCTCCGCCTGGGCCTGGGCGTAGCTCTCCTGAATGGCCTTGGTCTGCCCGGCCAGCTTGTCCAGGGTCTCCATCCAGGCGGAGACCTCCAGGGTACGCAGCTCCTCCCGAAGAAGGAGATATTTTTTCGCCACCTCCGCCTGCTTTCGCAGGGGGGTGAGCTGAAGCTCCAGCTCGTCTATCTTGTCCCCCACCCGGAGAAGGGTCTCGTCCGTGGCGGCCAGCTTGCGCTCCGCCTCCTCCTTGCGGAAGCGGTAGCGGGATATTCCGGCGGCCTGCTCGAAAATCTCCCGGCGGTCGGTGCTTTTGGCGGAAACGATCTCGCTGATGCGGCCCTGGCCGATAATAGAGTAACCCTCCCGGCCCAGGCCCGTGTCCATCAAAAGCTCGTTTACATCCCGCAGGCGGACGGTCTCACGGTTTATGTAGTATTCGCTGTCCCCGCTTCGGTAATACCGGCGGGAGATGGACAGCTCGTCGCTGTCTACAGAGAAAATGCGGGCGGTGTTATCCAGCACCAGCGTCACCTGGGCAAAGCCCAGCTTGCTCCGCTTTTCCGTGCCGCCGAAAATAACATCCTCCATCTTGCCGCCCCGCAGGGCGCGGGTACGCTGCTCGCCCATGACCCAGAGAATCGCGTCGGATATATTGGACTTGCCCGACCCGTTCGGCCCTACGATCATGGTGACATCCTTGTCGAAAACAAGGGTGGTCTTATCCGGGAAGGACTTGAAGCCCTGTATTTCAAGAGCCTTTAGACACAAATCTTACACCTCTGTTGGTAGTATTGCGGGCAAACGCGCACAAAATGTAGTATACCCTGATTATTCCCTTACGTCAACTATGATAATTTCATCACCGATTCCCGCTGCGGGACAGACGGACAGGGACGCAAGGGAAAGGTCGGCGCACAGAGACGCGATATTATGCCGGTGCTGGCCGGTCATGGCGGACACGGCCCTCGGCTCCACGCCCAGGATAACGGCGGCCCCGGCGGGGACATCCCGCAGCAGCGCCCTGGCCCGGCGGCGCAGCACCTCCGAACGCACAAGCTCCCCCAGGGCCGGGTGATAGGCCCCGCCCACCGCGCCGCCGTGAGAAAGCTCCTCTGTGGGGTTTAAGCCCAGGCGGATCACGGGAATACCTGCCTCCTGGAACAGGGGCAGAATGTCCGCGCAGACGGCCACTGCCGCCTCCACCGTATGCTCCTGATACAGGCCCGCCCGCCACATGGCCTCCAGGGCCGTGTTTTTCACAATGACTGTGGGATATATCCGCACGCCGTCCGGCCCCAGGGCGATAATATCTCTGGCCGTCTGAACGTCTGTCTCCCGGCTGGAATCAGGCAGGCCGGTCATCATTTGCAAAATCAGGTTCAGGCCCGCCGACTTCACAAGCCCGGCGGCCCGGACGGTGTCCGCCGCCCGGTGGCCCCGCCCGCTTGCAAGCAGCACCTGCTCGTTCATGGACTGGGTCCCCAGCTCCACGGTCTCCACGCCCCAGGACTTCAAAAAAGCCAGAACGTCCTCGTCGATGGCGTCCGGCCTGGTGGAGAGGCGTATGGTCCGCACCGTTCCGTCCGCCCGATAGGGCGCGGCGGCGGCGAGAAGCTCCCGCTGGATTTCCCTGTCAATCGCGGTGAAGCTCCCGCCGTAAAAGGCCAGCTCCACCCCCCGCTGCCCCCGCGCCCTGGCCGCATCCAGCGCGCAGGCAACATCCGCCCCACAGGCGGGGGAACGGCTGCAGCAGATGCGCTTTTGGTCGCAAAAGACGCAGTCATTCGGGCAGCCCAAATGGGGAACGAACAGGGGAATAATGCTTCTTCTCGCCATCAGTCCTCCAGCATTTGCAGGGCCGCCTTGGCGGCCATCTGCTCCGCCTCCTTTTTGCTTTTGCCCTCGCCCTGGGCCTTGGCGCCGTCGTGGAGCGTGACGCTGGCGGTAAAGCTCTTGTTGTGATCCGGGCCGCTCTCCGCCACGATTGCGTAGACAGGGGACGCGCCCCCCGCCCGCTGCAAAAGCTCCTGGAGCTGGGTCTTGTAATCCGTCCTGACAGGGCGATGCCCGGCCCGCAGCTCCTTGAGAATATACTCCTCGATAAACGCCTCCGCCGGGGCCAGGCCCCCGTCCAAATACATGGCGGCAATAATGGCCTCTACACAGTCGGCCAGGATGGAGGTACGCTCCCGCCCGCCGTTACATTCCTCGTTTTTGCCCAGGTGGATATACAGCCCCAGCTCCAGGGACAGGGCCACCTCATGCAGGCTCGTCTCACAAACCAGCTCCGCCCGCAGACGGGTCAGCCCGCCCTCCGGCATTTCGGGATACAGACGCCACAGCGCCTTGGCCACGCAGAAGCCCAGCACAGAATCCCCCAGAAATTCCAGGCGTTCATTGCTGTGCTGGTTTCCCTGCTCATTGGCGTAGGAGCTGTGGGTCAGCGCCGTATCCAGATAGACGCGGTTTGTGAAGCGATAGCCCAGCCGCCGCTCCAATCGCTCCATCAGATGTCCGCGTGGGTACGCACATACTCGGCCAGGTCGCCGATGGTACGCATTTTCTTCAGATCCTCCTCCGGGATCTCGGACATACCAAACTCAGCCTCCAGATCCACCACCAGCTCTACCACGTCCACGGAATCAATTCCCAGATCCTCCGTGAAGGTGGAGCTTTCGCTCAGCTCCTCCGGCTCCATGCCGAACTGCTCGCAGATCATGCTCACGATTTTCTCATACACCATGGGTTTTAGGTCTCCTTTTCGATTTTCATATATTCTATGTTAGCCCCGATGGCACCGGCCACATTCGCCTCCACGCAGGCCGCAGCCTGCCGGATGGCGTTGAAGATGGCCCGCCCGTCCGAGCTTCCATGTGCTTTGATCACCGGCTTGGAAATGCCAAGCATAGCCGTCCCGCCCACCTCGGAGGGATCGAGCATGGCCTTCATGCCGGAAAGATCCTTTTTAATCGCCAGGGCCGCCAGCTTGTTTTTTGTGCTGGCGTAAAGCACGCCTTTGAGCTGGCTGAACATAAATTTCGCCGCGCCCTCCACGGTTTTCAGCATGACGTTGCCGGAAAATCCGTCCGTCACCAGCACGTCCATGCGGCCTGTCATCAGGTCGCTGCCCTCGGCGTTGCCAATGAAATTTATCCGCCCGGCGTCCGCCGCCTGGCGCAGAAGAGCAAAACTCTCCTTTTGCAGCGCGCCGCCCTTTGCGTCCTCTGTGCCTACGTTCAAAAGGGCTACGCGGGGCTTTTCACAGCCCATGAGCCGCTCCGCGTAGAAGGAACCCATATAGGCAAATTGCAGCAGATATTCCGGGGTGCAGTCCACATTGGCGCCGCAGTCCATCAGCAGCACGCCCCTGCCGCCGTTCGGCAGGACAGGCCCCATGGCCGCCCGGCGGATGCCCCGGATGCGCTTGACGATTAGGGTGGCCCCGGTCAGCAAAGCGCCGGTGCTTCCGGCGGATACCACCGCGTCCCCCTCGCCGTTTTTCAGCATGGTCAGGGCCACGGTCATAGAGGAGTCCTTTTTCCGGCGGGTGGCCATGCTGGGGTCATCCTCCATTGTCACCACCTCGGTGGCGTTCACCACCTGGATATGCTCTCCCCTGGCGCTGCCGCAGGCGGCGAGGCACTGGTCAATCTCCGCCTCCCGGCCTACCAGAATAACGTCCACGCCCAGCTCCCCGCTGGCCCGGACAGCTCCCTCCACCACCGATGCGGGGGCGTTGTCCCCGCCCATGGCGTCCAGTATTATCTTCATCCCTTGCGTCCCTCCTTCTCTGTGGGTTATGCACGAAAGTCCGGGCGGCCTATGCGCTCGTCCAGCGCGGCCAGGGCCCGTTCCGCGATTTTCAGATTCCGCTCCCGCTTGCCGCGGATGCGTTCACCATACGGCTCGATGATACCAAAATTTATGTTCATGGGCTGGAAATCCCCGCTGGCCCCGCCGCTTGAAACATACAGCGCCAGCGCGCCGGTGGCTGTGGTTCTGGGCAAATCCAGCGGCTCCTGGCCCTTTAACCGGCGGGCCGTCTCTATTCCAACCAGCAGGCCGGAGGCGCAGGATTCCACATAGCCCTCCACCCCGGTCATCTGCCCGGCAAAGGACAGGCGCGGCTCGCTGCGAAGGCGGTAATACCTGTCCAGCAGGGCCGGGGAGTTCAGGAAGGTATTGCGGTGCATTTTTCCATAACGCAGATATTCCGCCCCCGCCAGGGCGGGAATCATGCCAAAAACCCGCCGCTGCTCCGGGAAGGTCAGATGAGTCTGGAAGCCCACCAGATTATACACCGTCCCCTCGTCGTTGTCACGGCGAAGCTGAACCACGGCGTAATAGCTCTCTCCCGTCTCCGGGTGGCGCAGGCCCACCGGCTTCAGCGGCCCATAGCGCAGGGTGTCCTGACCCCGGCGGGCCATGACCTCCACCGGCATACAGCCCTCAAACACGCCCCCGTCCTCAAAGCCGTGAACCTCCGCCTGTTTGGCGGACGCCAGGGCCTCTGTAAAGGCAATGTATTCCTCTTTATTCATGGGGCAGTTGATGTAATCCGCCGTACCCTTGCCGTAGCGGGAGCCGAACCAGGCCTTCTCCATGTCGATGCTCTCCGCCGCGATCAGCGGGGCGGCTGCGTCGTAGAAATGGAGAAAATCCCTGTTCCCGCATTTTTCCCCGATGGCGGGAATAAACCCGTCGCTGGTCAGCGGCCCGGTGGCGACGACGCACTCCCCCGCCGGAAAATCCGTCAGCTCCCCCTCTATCACCTGGATATTGGGGTGATCCCGAATCATGTCTGTAATGGTCTGAGCGAAGGCCGTTCTGTCCACCGCCAGCGCCCCTCCGGCGGGAACCCGGTGCCGCTCGGCGGAGAGCATGATAAGGCTCCCCATACGGCGCAGCTCCTCCTTCAAAAGGCCCACGGCGTTGGAAAGGTCATCCCCCCGCAGGGAGTTGGAGCAGACAAGCTCCGCAAAAAGCGGAGAGGTGTGGGCCGGGGTCATCTTCTCCGGCTTCATCTCGTGCAGCCGCACGGGGATCCCCCGTTCCGCAAGCTGCCAGGCGGCCTCGCACCCGGCCAGACCCGCCCCGATAACAGAGACTGGTTCCATTAGCCGTCACCCTCCGTCGTTGTCGTTTTCTTCTTGGAGGCAGTGGTCTTTTTCGCGGCAGTCGATTTTGCGGCGGTCTTTTTTGTGCCGCCAGCTTTGCTGGCTGTCGTCTTTTTTGCCGTAGCTGTTTTTGTTGTGGATTTTTTCGCCGTGCTGGTCTGCTTTTCCGGCTTTTCCTCCGCCACAGCCGCCGTCTCGCTCCCTTCGGCGTTCTCCTCGGTGGTCTCTGTGGTCTTTTTGGCCCGGTAGCGATAGCCCCGCTTTTCCTCCGGCAGGAAGCTCTCACACTTCTCGTTGATGCAGAAGGGCTTGCGCTGGCCCTTGCCGGAGAGCTTGAACATGGTCTTGCCGCAGGAGGGGCAGGTCTCTGCCGTGGGAACGTCCCAGGTCATAAAGCCGCATTCCGCCCCCTTTTCGCAGGCGTAATAGGGATAGCCCTTTTTCGACGTGCGCTTCAGGATGCGGGAGCCGCACTTGGGGCATTTGCCGGGCATTTCCACCACCACAGGCATGGTAAAACTGCACTCCGGGTAGCCGGGACAGGCCAGAAACCGCCCGAACCGGCTTTTTTTGTACACCAGGTTTTTCCCGCACTTGGGGCAGACCTCCGAGGACACCTCGTCCGGCACCTTGAGGTGAACCCCCTCCAGGGCGATCTCCGCGTTTTCCAGCTCCTGTGAAAAGCCGTCGTAAAACTCGTGAAGCACCTGCTTCCAGTTTTCCTGGCCATCCTCCACCTTATCAAGAGATTCCTCCATCCGGGCGGTAAACTGCAAATCCACCACGTCCGGGAACCGCTCCTCCATAAGCTGTGTCACGGTCTCCCCCAGGGGCGTGGGCCGGAGGTGCTTCCCCTCCTTGACCACATATTCCCTGGCGGTGATGGTGGAGATGGTGGGGGCATAGGTGCTGGGCCGGCCAATGCCCTTCTCCTCCATGGCCCGGATGAGCGTGGCCTCCGTATAGCGGGCGGGGGGATTGGTGAAGTGCTGCTCCTTTTCCAGCTTGGCGGGGTTCACCACCTGGCCCTCCTCCAGGTTGGGGAGAGGCTTTTTCCCGCCGGATTCCGCCGTGGTCTCCTCCTCGTCCTTGTTCTCCTCGTACACGGCTGTGTAGCCGGGGAAGGACAGGCGAGAATAGGAGGCCCGGAACACATAGCCCTCGCAGGCGGCGTCCACGGTAATATTGTCGTAGATGGCGTTTGACATCTGGCTCGCGGTGAACCGGCCCCATATCAGGCGGTACAGCCGGCACTGGTCGCCGGTAAGGCTGCTCCGCACCCGGTCCGGGGACAGGCTGGGAACGCTGGGGCGAATGGCCTCGTGGGCGTCCTGGGCGTTGCTGCCGGTTTTATAATGCCGGGGCTTGCCGTAATAATAATCCTCTCCATACCGGCCCCGGATAAAGTCCGCCGCGGCGGACAGGGCATCCTCCGAAAGACGCAGAGAGTCGGTACGCATATAGGTGATAAGGCCCACGGTGCCTTCCCCCTCAATGTCCACGCCCTCATAGAGCTGCTGGGCAATGCTCATGGTGCGGCGGGGGGTCATGCCAAGGCGGCGGGAGGCCTCCTGCTGCAGGGTGGAGGTGATAAAGGGCGGCGAGGGGCTGCGCTGCTTTTTCCCGTGCTTCACGGTGGTGACGGTAAAGGGCTTCCCTGCCACCGCCTGCATTACAGCGTCCGCCTCTGCCTCGTTGTGCAGCTCCATTTTCTTCTTTTCCGTGCCGTGGAACTGGGCGCGGAACGCCTCGCCCTTGTCGGTGGCGAGCTGGGCGAAGATATACCAGTATTCCTCCGGCTTAAAGTCCCGTATTTCCCGCTCCCTGTCCAGCACCATACGGGTGGCGACGGACTGGACGCGGCCAGCGGACAGGCCCCTGTGAATCTTCCGCCACAGCAGGGGGCTGAGCTTATAGCCCACCAGCCGGTCTAAAATGCGCCGGGCCTGCTGGGCGTCCACCAGATCCTGGTCGATGTCCCTGGGATTGGCAATGCCCTCCTGCACCACGTTTTTCGTAATCTCGTTGAACGTGACCCGCCGGGCCTTCTCGTCCGGCAGCGCCAAAAGCTCCTTCAAATGCCAGGAGATTGCCTCCCCCTCCCGGTCAGGGTCCGTCGCGAGATAGACGGTCTGGGCCTTTTTGGAGCGGGTCTGCAGATCCTCTATTACGTCCTCCCGGCCCTTCACAGGCCGGTAATCCGGCTGAAAATCGTGTTCCACGTCCACCCCAAGGGTGCTTTTCGGCAGATCCCTAAGGTGGCCCATGGAGGCCACGACCTTATAGCCTGGGCCAAGATATTTTTCAATCGTTCTCGCCTTTGCCGGGGATTCCACGATGACGAGATCGGTTTTTGCTTTTGCCATATTCCTGGTTCCTCACTCAATATTGCTTCATAATGCCGCTCATTTCCGGCCCGCCATATCCTTGCGGGTATAGCGCTTTCCGGCGGTTCGGACGATGTAGCCTGTAATCTCCAGCATGGTCAGGGCCGCCAGCGCCTCAGGCGCTGGCAGGCTTGTGGCCTGAATAATCTCGTCGGCGTGCATATCGGGCCGCGTCATGATCTTGAGTATATCGCGCTGGGCTGTGGGCAGCTTTTCTATTTCGTCCGTGAGGTCAATATAAACTATGTCCTCCGGCTTGTCAATCTCTTTTTCAATTTTAATAGGTATAGAAGCAGCGGGCTGGGCGAACAGCTCCGGGCGGCCCTCATAGGCTCTCAGGACGTCCTCGCCGCAGGTGGCCACTGCCGCTCCCTGGGCCAGCAGGTCGTTGCACCCGGCACAGGCCGCCGCGTCCGCGCTGCCCGGCACGGCGAACAAGTCCCGGTTTTGATCCAGCGCGTGCTGCACGGTGGTTCTGGTGCCGCTGCGGAGAGGGGCCTCCGTCACCACCACGCCCAGGCTCAGGCCGGTGATAATGCGGTTTCTGGCCACAAAGTCGGCGGGATAGGTTTTCACTCCCGGCGGATACTCGCTGACCAGCGCGCCCCGCGTGCGAAGCTCGTCAAAGAGCCATTGATTCTTCTTGGGGTACACCCGATCCACCGCCGTCCCCAAAACGCCTACCGGCCCGCCGCCTGCCTCCAGCGCCCCCTGAATGGCCGCGCCGTCGCAGCCCGCCGCCAGGCCGGAGGCAACCACGGCGCCTCCGGCGGTGATCTCTTTGCCCAGCTTGAGCGACATGCGAATCCCATAGGCCGTAGCCTTCCGCGTCCCCACAATGGCAATCAGAGGCAGCTCGTCCACGGCGGGCATCCGGCCAATGACATACAGGGCCACCGGCGGGTCGGCAATCTGCCGGAGCCGTTCAGGGTACTCTGCGTCCTGTAGGGTCAGGATGGAAACGTATTTTTCCTCGCACCGGCTGAGGGTTTTGGTGACGACATCCATACTCTTGTCTCCCAGACGCTCCGCCTCAGAGGGGCGCAGCAGTCCGCAGGCGGCCTGCATTTCCTCTTTCGAGGCAAAAAACACCTTGTCCGGCCCTCCCATGGCCTGTATTAACTGATATTTCACCAAGGGCCGCACCCCGCCTATGCAGGACAGCCACACCCAATATTTCAGTCTGGCCATGCTCTCGTCATCTCCCACATTACCACGGAGGCGGCCACCGCCGCGTTCAGCGACTCGGCACAGGGGCGCATAGGTATTACCGTCTGCCCCCGGCACAGGGCCAGAAGCTCCGGCGACAGCCCCTTTCCCTCGTTCCCCACGGCCACCGCCACCGGCGCGGAGGGAAGACAACGAATGTCCACCGCCTCCGGGGACAGTGCCGCCCCGTACAGAGGCAGGCCCCCCAGCACCCTCTCCAGGCCGGAGACCGTGGTCTTCACCACCGGCTGGCGGAATATGGCCCCCATGGTGGCCCGGACGGTTTTGGGGTTATAGGGGTCGGCGCAGGCCCCGCAGAGGGCCACCAAATCAATGCCGAAGGCGTCCGCCGTCCGCAGCACCGTCCCCACGTTCCCGGGGTCCTGGACGTTTTCCAGCACCATGACCCGCCGCAGCGTCTCCGGCGGCGGCAGAGGCCGCATCCGCACGGAAAACACCGGCCCGGTGCTGTTTTGCAGGGGGGACACCGCCTTTAAAAGCTCCGGCGTCACCGTTCGGCAGGGCAGCCCAGACCGTTCCTCCAGGGCCAGCACACAGGTGATTTCCGCCCCGGAACCCTCCGCCTCCCGGAGCATGGTCTCCCCCACACATAGGTATTCCCCCGACTCCAGACGGGCTTTGCCGTCGGAGCCGAGGGAGATAAAGCGTTTAATCAGATCGTTCTGCCGGGAACGTATGGCCTCCATCGCCCCTCCTCCGGCCCAGGGGAACCTTATTTCCCTGATTGGCCGCTGCTCTTTCCGTAAAAGTTACCAACATTATAATATCGCAGAACGTTTTTTTCAAGACCCATTATCCCGCCGCGGAAAAGAACCGGGGAAAGCTATTGTTTTCAGGACGCTGTATTATTATACCTTCCCCAGTCCGTGGCATACGAGACAGGCCCGCAGCCTCGCGCTGTTTTCCTCTCCCATGGGTACCAGCGGCAGGCGCATATCCCCCTTGCAGCGGCCCAGGTGGGCCAGAGCGGTCTTGACGGGGATAGGGTTCACCTCCCAGAACAGGGCGGCGAACAGATCCATATATTCCTCGTTCAGCGCGGCGGCGGCCTGATAATCCCCAGCCAGGCACAGACGGCACAGCCGGGAGACCACCTCCGGCACCAGGTTTGACGCCACGGAGACCACGCCCCTGGCCACCAGGGCCATCATGGCCACCGTGTCGCTGTCGTTGCCGCTCCAAAAGGCCATCTTGTCCCCGCAGAGGGCCTTTGCGCGGGCAAATTCCCCAATATTGCCGGAGGCCTCCTTGACGCCGTTTATGTTGGGATGCTCCGCCAATATGGCGTAGGTCTCCGGCGCAATGCCAACCCCGGTGCGGGTGGGGACGTTATAGAGAATGACCGGCAGCGCCGCCCGGTCGGCCACATAGGTGAAGTGCCGCACAAGCCCGGCCTGGGTGGTTTTGTTGTAGTAGGGCGTGACCATCAGCAGGCCGTCGGCCCCCGCCTCCTCCGCCATATGCGCCAGCTCCAGGGCGGCGGCGGTGTCGTTGGAGCCGATGCCCGCGATAATTTTCATCCGCCCCCCGCTGTGCCGCACCGCGAAGCGGTATAAATCCTCATGCTCCTGGGGCGAGAGAGTGGCCCCCTCCCCGGTGGTTCCGCATATGATCAAGGCGTCCGTTCCTCCGGCGTATTGCAGCTCAATGAGATGGGCCAGGGCGTGGTAATCTATCCTTCCGGCGTCCATAGGCGTGACAAGGGCTGTGCCGGAGCCGGTAAACAGCGGTGTTTTCAAAATAATCCTCCTAACAAGAAATAGAAAATGCCGCAGGCGTTCAGCCCACGGCATCTTTTGTGATTCGTAATCGTCAGCAGGAGGTCAGCGGTCTAGCCACCCCTCCGCGCAGAGCAGCTCGGCCAGCAGAACCGCGCCGCCCGCCGCGCCCCGCAGGGTGTTGTGGCTCAGGCAGACAAACTTATAGTCATACTGGGTGTCCGGGCGCAGGCGGCCAATGCTGACGGCCATGCCCCCCTCCAGATTGCGGTCAAGCCTGGTCTGGGGCCGGTTGTCCTCCTCAAAATAATGCAAAAACTGCTTCGGCGCGGAGGGCAGACCAAGCGCCTGGGGCTTGCCCTGGTACGCGGCCCAGCGGGCCAGGATCTCCTCCTTGGAGGGCTTTTTGGCGAAGCGAGCGAACACCGCCGCCATGTGGCCGTTGCTGCACGGCACCCGCAGGCACTGGGCTGTAATGGAGGGGCCGTCCGCGTTCACGATTTCACCGTTTTCAATGTGTCCCCACAGCTTCATCGGCTCCTGCTCGGACTTCTCCTCCTCGCCGCCGATGTAGGGAATAACATTGTCCACCATCTCCGGCCAAGTCTCAAAGGTCTTGCCCGCCCCGGAAATGGCCTGGTAGGTGCAGACCAGGGCCTCCGTCAGACCAAATTCGTCCTTCAGAGGGTGGAGGGCCGGAACGTAGCTTTGCAGGCTGCAATTCGATTTTACGGCGATGAAGCCCCGCTTTGTCCCCAAACGCTTGCGCTGGGCGGGAATAATGTCCAGATGGCCCGGGTTAATCTCCGGCACCACCATAGGCACGTCCGGGGTCCAGCGGTGGGCGCTGTTGTTGGAAACCACAGGACATTCCAGCTTCGCGTATGCCTCCTCCAGGGCCTTGATTTCATCCTTCTGCATATCTACAGCGGAAAAGACGAAATCCACCTGAGAGGCGATGGCCTCCTTGTCGTCAGTAGCACTCTGGACAACAATGCCCTTGGCCTTCTCCGGCATGGGAACCTCCAGCGCCCAGCGGCTCCCGGCGGCCTCTTCATAAGTCTTTCCGGCGCTGCGGCTGCTGGCGGCAATGGCGGTCAGCTCAAACCAGGGATGATCCGCCAGCAGCGATACGAACCGCTGCCCCACCATGCCTGTTCCGCCGATAACGCCTACTTTGAGTTTGTTCATTCCTTTGACCTCCTGATATAGTCTATGCCTTTGCTTTTGGATTGTGAGGAACGTCAAAGAAATGTCCCCACATAAAAGTCATTTGTCCGTGTGTCGTGTATCTTACCACGTTTATACCTGGGATGCAAGTGTTTTTTGCGTATATCGCCTCTTTTTTCTTTTGATTGACATAATTTCCGCCAGGCTTTATAATAAAAGGGGATTTATAGAAATAAAAAAACGCAGAAAGAGATGGAGGAATGAACATGACGGAAGGTCTGAGAAAAATTGTATGGGGGGCGCTGGGCGTTTTGCTGGCGCTGGCTGTTATGCTGGGGCTTCTGGTACCGGCCTCGGCAGCGTCGGTCAGCGATTTTTCCGACGTGTCCAGCTCCGCCTGGTATTATGACGCCGTGTCCTATGTGACGGAAAAGGGTCTTTTCCAGGGGATCACCAGCTCCACCTTTGCCCCAAGCAAAAGCATGACCAGGGCCATGTTTATCACCGTTCTGGGCCGCTATGCCGGGGTAGACCCGGACGCCTGGTGTACCGCGTCCATTACCGCCTCCGGGGTAAATCTGCGGAGCGGGCCGGGAACCTCCTACAGCGTGGTCGCCACCATGAGCCAGGGGACGTCCGTTACCATTGTGGGCCAGTCGGGAGAGTGGTACAAGGTCTCTGCCGGCTCCTACACCGGCTACATCAGGGAGGATTATATACAGGCCAGCTACCACGTATTTTCCGACGTGGACTACAGCCAGTATTACGCGGGCTACGCAGTCTGGGCCCATGAGAAGGGCATTGTCACCGGCCTTGGCTCCTCGGATATTTTCGGCCCCAGCAATTACATCACGAGAGAGCAGATGTGTACCATGCTCAACCGTTATATCACCTGCTTTGGCCTGTCGCTGGCGACGTCCGCCTCCACATCGCTCTTCACGGACGACACCTCCATCAGCTCCTGGGCCTATTCAGACGTATACGCCATGCAGCAATACGGAATCATTGAGGGCCGCACCGACGGCAACTTCTGCCCCCAAAACGCCGCCTCCAGGGCGGAGGCCGCGGCCATCTTCCAGCGTCTGGCAGCGGCGGACAGCTCTAAGGACGCTACCTCGTCGGATACCAATACCATCCTCCCCTCCGTCACCGCCTCGCCCTCGCCGGAGGATACGGCGGACACCCTGGCTACCTTCCTGAGCAGCACCGTGTCCGTTCCGGCCCAGACCATCCGGGTGGGCTTGTTCGTCAGCACAAAGTATTACGACACCAGCGCCTCCACCGTCACCCTGGAAAGCAGCGGCGGCTTTACATATGGGACAATGTCTGACCGAACCTACACCCAGAGCGGAACCCTAAGCGGCAGCACCGTTACCGTCACCACCGACGGCAGCACATTCACGGTAACAGACAGCGGCGGGAACAGCTACACCTTTACCGACGCCTTTGCCATCAGCCCCGCGGACACCGATTCCGTCACCTGCGTAAACGGCGAATACCGCTATTACGGGGCCTTTGAGTTCCGGCAGGCGTATTACCACAGCGGCAATATCACCCTGATAAACTACGTTGACGTGGAGGACTATGTGAAGGGCGTGATCCCCTATGAGGTGTCCAACACCTGGCCCAGTGAGACGCTGAAGGCCATGGCCGTAGCCGTTCGCAGCATGGTGATGACCTGCGACTGGTCGGCCTATTCCCAATACGGCTTCGACGTGATATGCGACTACGGCAGCGCCCTGTACCGGGGCCGGGCCATCACCTATTCGGAGAGCTATTTCTCCGCCACCGACGCGGCAGCGGACGCCACGGAGGGGGTATATCTGACCTATAACGGGTCTATCTGCGCCTGCGCCTTCTTTGCCTCGGACGGCGGGGCCACAGAGGACGCGGCCCATGTGTGGGGCGGCACCGTCGCCTATCTCACCGGCAAGCTCGACCCCTATGAGGCCGCCGCCGAGAGCCTGATTTCCAACTATGCCTACACCATCACCGAATCCAGGACAGGCACCGCCATGTCCTCCCTGGCCTCCAAGCTGGGCCTGGGAACCATTGCCGCCGACGGCATTACGGTGAACACCTATTCCGGCACAGGCAATGTGGAGAGCATTACCATAACGGACGTAAACGGCAATACCGCCACCGTTTCCCAAAGCTCGTCCTTCAGCCGGTGGGATTTTCTCAGCGCCTTTGGCTTTACGGTCTATTCCTACCGCTACAGCGTCACCTATGACGCCGACACAGACAGCTTTACCTGCACCCGCTATGGCTACGGCCACAACGTGGGCATGAGCCAGTGGGGCGCCTATGCCATGGCCCAGTATTACGACAAGGATTACCAGGACATTCTGGGCTTCTACTACACGGGTACAAATCTGCAATACGGAGCATATTGATTTTGAAAACATCGGATTTTATGTATGATCTGCCGGAGGAGCTGATCGCCCAAACGCCCCTGGAACAGCGGGACAGCTCCCGGCTTCTGGTGCTGGATAAGGACACCGGCGCTGTGGAACACCGCCATTTCTATGACCTGCCGGACTATCTCCGGCCAGGGGACTGTTTGGTGATGAACGATTCACGGGTCATCCCCGCCCGGCTTTTCGGCGTCCGCCCCACAGGAGGGGCGGCGGAGGTGGTGCTGCTGCGTGACCTGGGGGAAAATCGCTGGGAGTGCCTGACCCGACCGGGCAAAAAAATGCGCCCTGGCACCTCTGTCACCTTTGGGGACGGGGAGCTGACCGGCGTTGTGGAATCGGTGGCCGAGGGGGGCAACCGAATCATTCGATTCTCCTATCAGGGCATTTTCCTGGAGCTTTTGGAGCGTCTGGGCCAGATGCCTCTGCCCCCCTATATCAAGGCCCAGCTTGACGACCCGGAGCGGTATCAGACCGTCTATTCCCGCGAACCGGGCAGCGCCGCCGCCCCTACGGCGGGTCTGCATTTCACCCAGGAGCTGCTGGAAAAAATACGGGCCATGGGGGTGCAGGAGTGCTTCGTCACCCTCCATGTGGGCCTTGGCACCTTCCGCCCCGTGAAGGCGGAAAACATCGAGGAGCATGAAATGCACTCCGAGCTTTGCACCGTCAGCCAGGAAACGGCGGACATTATCAACCGCACCCGCCGCCAGGGGGGCCGCGTTATCGCCGTCGGCACCACCTCCTGCCGGACGCTGGAGAGCTTTGCCGACCCGGACGGCACTATACAGCCCGGCAGCCGCTGGACAAATATATTCATCTATCCCGGTTATCAGTTCAGGTGCATAGACGCCCTGGTGACAAACTTCCACCTCCCCGGCTCCACCCTTGTCATGCTGGTCTCCGCCCTGGCCGGAAGGGAAAACATCCTGGCGGCCTATCAGGAGGCGGTGGAAAAGCGGTACAGATTTTTCTCCTTTGGGGATGCGATGTTCATTGGAAGCATGAAGCGGTAATGCCCCGGCGTTTCCTATTGTCCTCCCTCTTGGCAAATACGCGGCGTGTCTGATAAAGTATAGGCTATCAGATTATACCTATGTCGTGCCGGATAACGGCGAAAGCGAGGCGATTTGCTTGCGGGGGAATATGGTTATTATTCATGGCGGAGGGCCTACCGCAGTATTGAATTGCTCCTTATATGGGGCGGTCAGGGAGGCCATGGACAGCGGCGAGGTGGAACGGGTCTATGGCGCAGTCGGCGGCACCGGGGGCCTTCTGCGGGAGCGGCTGACGGAGCTTTCAACCCTGCCGGAGGAGACGCTTTCCCTTCTTCCCTCCACCCCCGGCTCCCTTCTGGGAACCTCACGGGACGCCCTGGAGCAGGCGGATTATGCGCGCATGACGGAGGTGCTGGAGGCCCATAATATCCGCTATGTGCTGATGAACGGGGGCAACGGCACCATGGACGCCTGCGGCAAGCTGGGCGACGTGTGCCAGTCCCGCGGCATCCGGGTCATGGGCATCCCCAAGACCCACGACAACGATATTGCCGTCACCGACCACTGCCCCGGCTATGGCAGCATGGCCCGCTATATGGCCGGAACCATCCGGGAGCTGGCGGCGGACGTGCGCTCCCTGCCCATTCATGTGATCATTGTGGAGGCTCTGGGCCGCAACGCGGGCTGGACAACCGCCGCCTCCGCCCTGGCCGCCGAGCTTTCTGGCGACGCGCCACATTTGATTTATCTGCCGGAACGGCCCTTCCGGGAGGAGGAATTTTTGGACACCGTCAAAACCCTGTATGACCGGCTGGGCGGCGTCATTGTGGTAGCCAGCGAGGGCCTGCGGGACGAAACGGGAACCCCCATCGTGCCGCCCCTGTTCCAGACGGGCCGCAGCGTCTATTTCGGGGACGTGTCCTCCCACCTGGCACAGCTTGTGGTGCGGCGGCTGGGCATCAAGGCCCGGAGCGAAAAGCCAGGTATCCTGGCCCGCGCCTCCATTGCCTGGCAGTCCCCGGTGGACGCCGCCGAGGCCGAGCTGGCCGGACGGATCGCCTGTCAGGCCGTTCTGGGCGGCGAAAATCGGAAGATGGTGGCCTTTCGCCGCATTGCCGGGCCGGAATACGGCGTGGAGACCTTCCTGGCCCCCATTGAGGAGGTCATGCTGGGCGAACGGCGTATGCCGGACGCGTTCATATCCCCTGACGGCCAGAGCGTGACCCGGGACTTTGTGGACTGGTGCCGTCCACTGACCGGCGGCGGTCTTCCCACCATGGCCCGATTGTAAAAATTTTGAAAAAGTATGAAAAAATTTCACACTGTACATTTGCACAAATGACTTTATAATGTTGATAGATAATTTTGTGGATTTTTATCGTTTCATGGAGGTAATGAGATGAACCTGAAAAAATCATCCGTCTGGGCAAAGATACCAAATTTTGTCTGGCTGATCATCTCTCTGGGCGTGGCCGTGGCCCTGTGGCTGCTGGCCTCCAGCCGCTGGCCCGTCATTTTCGCAAACCCCTATAAGGTCTGGCTCGCCTTTGTGGACAAGGGGTTTACCAGCGGCATTCTGTGGGAGCATATCTGGAGTTCCCTGTCCCGCGTGCTGACCGGCTTCTTCTGCGCCTTTGTCCTGGCCATTCCCACGGCGTTTTTAATGGTCTGGTATGAGCCGTTCCGCCATGTGGTGGAGCCCTGGATCATGTTCATCCGCAACATCCCGCCCCTGGCCTATGTGTTCCTGATCACCGCCGCCCTGGGCATCGGCAACACCGGCAAGGTGACGGTTATCGCCATCGCCGCCTTCCTGGTCATGGTCGTCACCGTCTACCAGGGCGTGAAGGGCGTGGACGTCACGCTTATAAAGGCTGCCCGGGTTCTGGGCGCCAAGCAGCGGGACATCTTCTTCCGCATCACCCTCCCCGCCTCCACACCGTACATACTGGTGGCCGCCCGGCTGGGCCTGTCCACCTCTCTGACCACGCTGATGGCCTCCGAAATCGTCGGCGGCGACCGGGGCCTTGGCATGATGATCCAAAAGGCCAGCGGTTATTACCAGATGGACGTGGTGCTGCTGGGCATCATCTTTGAACGTATCGTCAAGTTTTTGGAAAGGAAGCTTACAGGATGGCAGGAAACGATTCAGCAGTAAAGGTCAAAATCGACCACGTTGTCAAGAAATTCAACAGCCGCAACGGCGAGGTCGTCGCCTTAAACGGCATGGATTTGGACGTGCATGAAAACGAGTTTGTCTGCGTTGTCGGTCCCTCCGGCTGCGGTAAATCCACAATTTTGAATATCATCGGCGGCCTGGAGGCCCCCACGGAGGGTTCCGTTCTGGTGGACGGAAAGCCGGTGGAAGGCCCCGGCCCGGATCGAGGCATCGTGTTCCAGCAGTACGCCCTGTTCCCCTGGCTTACGGTGGAGAAAAACGTGGAGTTTGGTCTGAAGCTCCAGGGCGTGGACAAGGAGGAACGGGCGGAGATCACCCATAAATATCTGAAAATGGTGGATCTGGAGGCTTTTGCCAAGTCTTATCCCAAGGAGCTTTCCGGCGGCATGAAGCAGCGGGTGGCCATTGCCAGGGCCTACGCCGTAAACCCCAAGGTTCTGCTGATGGACGAACCCTTCGGCGCGCTGGACGCCCAGACCCGGACGCAGCTCCAGTCTGAGCTTTTGGAGACCTGGGAGAAGGAGCAGAAGACCTGCTTTTTCATCACCCACGACGTGGAGGAGGCCATCATCCTGGCCGAGCGCGTGGTGGTCATGTGCGCCCGCCCTGGTCGGGTGAAGGACGTTGTGGACATCGACATCCCCTACCCCAGAGACCAGAAAACCAAAATGTCCCCCCGGTTCCTGGAGCTGAAAAACTATATCTGGAACCAGGTCTATCAGGAATACCTGGCCGTCCGCAAGTAAGGCGGCGCATTTTCCAAGGGCACTCCCCGTTTACGGGATGCTATAAATAATCCAACAGGAGGATACAACAAGAATGAAAAAGCTACTTGCACTGCTGCTGGCGCTGTGTATGGTGCTGGGCCTGGCGGCCTGCGGCTCCAGCAGCTCCGGCGACGAGGCTGCCGACGCCGCTGAGACCGAAGAGACGGTTGAGACGGAAGAGGCCGCCGAAACCGAGGACGAGGCTAAGCCTGAGACCGAGGAAGTCGAGGCGGAAGCCGAGGCCGAAGCCACTGAGTACGAGGAAGTCACTGTCCGCGTGGCCTATATGCCTAACATGGGTTCCGCCGCTACGCTGTTTGTCGCCATTGACCAGGGCTACTTCGAGCAGTTCGGCCTGAACGTGGAGGTCTACGAGTTCGAGGGCGGCCCCGCTGAGATCGCGGCTATGGCCTCCGGCGACATCGACATCTCCCAGATCGGCCACGGCGCTCATGCCCTCTGCATTGAAGGCAACGCCGTCATCTTCGCTATGGATCACACCACCTCCCTGTCCGACTGCGTGCTGGCCAACGCCGACCGCGGCATTACTACCGCCGCCGACCTGGCTGGCAAGACCATTGCCGTTCAGTCCGGCACCTCCTCTGAGATCATCCTTCAGCAGGTGCTTTACTCCGCCGGTCTGACCGAGGACGGCGTGGAGCTGGTGGAGATGACCGTGGACGTTATGACCACCGCCATGATCTCCGGCCAGGTTGACGCCTGCGCCATCTGGAGTCCCAACAGCGTCACCGTGCAGACCCAGCTTGGGGATAGCTGCATTAACCTGGGCGGCAACGCCGACTTCCTGGATTCCGCCATCTTCCCCTCCAGCTACATCACCACCGCTGAGTATGCCGAGGAGAACTCCGACGTGCTGGTTCGCTTCGGCGCGGCTCTGAACCTGGCCCACGAGTGGCGTGCCGCCAACATTGAGGAGACCGCCATCAACCTGGCCCATCACCTGGATGTGGACGAGGACACCATGCTTGAGTGCCTGGAGGAGGCCGACTGGTACACCATCCTGGATGTCTGCGGCGACATGGACGCCATCAAGACCGTGTATGAGACCCAGCAGAACGTCTTTATCGACAATGGCCGCATTACGGAAACGGTAGACACTGAGGAGTATGTCCTGTACGATATTATGCAGCAGGCCTACGACCTGTTTGTCTCTGTGAGCTGAGGCACAGCATAACCGTATAATCACAACAACAAATCGTTAAGAGAAGTCTCCAGCCGGGGCTCCCCATCGGTGGAGTCCCGGCGTTTGTATCATCCTTGGCAAGTCAGAGGAGGAATGGCGGGTGCTGCTGGTCGTAATTTTGATTTGCGTGGCCGTGTCGCTGGTGACAGTGATTTGGAGCCGAACCGTTCAGTCTCTGATGCTGTTTTTGGTAAACCTGGCAAATGTTATCATGATGGGCGGGGTTGTCATCTATATCGCCCAGATGGGCGGCCTGGCCGCCACAGCCAGGCGGGCGCTGTTCCTCTCTGCGGATATTCAGCGCTGGCTGCGGTATCTGCCCATTACGTTCAGCCAGGTGGGCTATGCCGTGGCCCTGGGGCGGATGCTTCTGCCCTTCTTTTTATGTATGCTGTCGGTAAAGTCCAGTATGCTCCCCTGGGTGCGGCGGCAGGCCCATAAGCTGATAGCCGTGGCCGCCGGTTTCACGGTGCTGTTTCTTGTATACTACTATCCCCCGGTGTTTCGGGGGCTGATTTCCCGCTGTCTGTGGCTTCTCCGTCCCCTGAGCTGGGCGGCCATGGCCTGGGTCATTTTTTGCGTCTGCGCCTCCCTCCTGCTCATGCTGAAGGAGTACCGGGACACCTCCATCTCTGTTTTTCGGCGGAATTTCGGGTATATGGTGCTGTCTGTCTGCGGCGTAACGGCGCTGTATCTTATCTACGCCACCAAGGACCCGGCCCAGATTTATAATCAGTTCATCACAGAATACCTGCGGCTGGGCTTTCCCACCTATATCAGCGCCGCCATGTCGGAGCAGGGCTGGGACGCGCTGCTTCTCGCCTCCCTGGCCAGCACCCTTCTGGGAAGCTACGGCGCGCTGCGCTATACCCGCATTGACTACGACGAAAACAAGGAGGAGATCCTGCTCCAGCGGAAATTTGACGCCGCCGGTATAGGGGTCTCTGTATTTGTCCACAGCGTTAAAAATCAGCTTCTGGCAAGCCGTATGCTCCGCCGCAGGCTGGAACAGGTTTTAGCCCAGGAGCCGCCGAATATAGCCCAGGCCCGGTCTGTGGCCGCGCAGCTCCAAGCCCTGAACGACGGGATGCTCACCCGCATGGATCAGATATACCGGGTGTTTAAGGATAACGCCCTGACCCTGACGCCCATCACCGCCGCGGAGGCGGGAAACCAGGCCATTCAGCGGTTCCGGGATAAATACCCCGACGGGGCCATAGCCCTTGACCTGCGCTCCGACCGCTCTGTTCTGGCTGACGCCGAGGCCCTGGGAGAGGCATTGTATAACCTTCTCATCAACGGCTACGAGGCGGCGCTGGCGACGGAGGCAGACCAGCCCCGCGTTATTCTCCGGGTGGAAAACGAGCGGCTGTGGACGGCGTTTCGCGTCCTGGACAACGGGGGCGGTATTCCCAAGGGGCTTCGCAGCAGGATATTTGAACCGTTCTACACCAGCAAAAACGCAGACTCCAACTGGGGCATGGGTCTGTATTACGCCCGCAAAATCGTCAAGGGACATTTGGGCCATCTTCGGCTGGAACGCTCAGACAGCGGCGGCACCGTTTTTCTCGTCATGCTGCCCCTGTACGACGCCGGGAGAGGAGGAAGTCATGGAGGAGCATGAGAAAATACGGGTCATCGTGGCGGAGGACATGGACATTCTTCGGGAGGGCTTTTGCGATATTATTGCCGCCCAGCCGGATATGACCGTGGCCGGAAGCGCCGCCTCTGGCCGGGAGGTCTGCGCCCTGGCGGAGACCGTCCCCTGCGACGTGATTTTGATGGACATCGAGATGGAGCATATCCACGCGGGCATCCAGGCGTCCGAACGCATCCATGCCGTCAACGGCGACATGAAAATCATCTTCCTGACCGTCCATGAGACCGACGACATGATCACCGCCGCCATGGCCTCCGGGGCGGTGGACTATGTGGTCAAAAGCTGCGAGGACGAGGTTCTTTGCGACCACATCCGCCGGGCCTACCGGGGGGAGACCCGGCTGGAACCCCTGGTCGGCCAGGCGCTCATGCGGGACTATAAGCGCCTGCGGCAGAGTGAAAAATCCCTGCTCTACTTCATCACCAACGTGGGGCGGCTGACCCCGGCGGAGCGCAGTCTGGTAAAGCTGCTGCTGGAGGACAAAAAAATCGCGGAAATCGCCCAAATCCGCCAGGTGGAGCAGGTAACAGTCAAAACACAGATACGGGGTCTGCTGAAAAAATTCGGCTGCTCCCGCACACGAGAGATCGTCAAGCTGATACGGCAGCTTGGGTTAGAGCATTTATTCCTTTGAGGAGGAGAAACTATGAGCTACGAGTATTACCATATCCCGCCCCAGCAACTGGGTGAGGGCGCCAGCCTGCCCCTGGTAAAGCTGGGGGATTCCGGCGAGGTGTTCTATGAGCTGGCAAGCCTGATGTGCCGGGAGGTTCGGGAGAACAACGCCGCAAATCGCCCCACGGTGATGATATGCCCGGTAGGGCCGGTGGGACAGTACCCCATCTTCGTCCGCCTGGTGAATCAGGAGCGGCTGTCCCTGAAAAACGTGTGGTTTTTCAACATGGACGAGTACCTGACCGACGAGGACGAGTGGATAGCGGAGGACAGCCCCCTCTCCTTCCGGGGCTTTATGAATCGGCAGGTCTACACCAAAATCGATCCGGCCCTGGTCATGCCCCCGGAGCAGCGGATATTCCCCGATCCCAAGGCCCCAGACCGCCTGACCGCCCTTCTGGAGGAGCTGGGCGGCGCAGATCTGTGCGTGGGCGGCATCGGCATCACCGGCCATCTGGCCTTTAACGAGCCGCAGCCGGAGCTGACGGTGGAGGCTTTCGCCGCCCTGACCACGCGGGTGCTGGACATTGCCCCGGAGACCCGCGCCACCAACGCGGTGGGCGATCTAGGGGGCGCGCTGGAGGCCATGCCCCGCCGGGCCGTCACCATCGGCATGAAGGAGATACTCTCCGCGAAAAAGCTGCGTCTGGCCGTCTTCCGGGACTGGCACCGGGCCGTCTGCCGCCGGGCCGCCTATGGCGACGTTACCTCCGCCTTCCCGGCCACCCTGGCCCAAAAGCATCCTGACGCGGTGCTGTATGTGAACGCCACCGCCGCCCAGGCCCCGTTCTGACATGGGCGTTATGCGTATTTCCGGGGGCCGGGTGCTGACAGCCCAGGGCTTTTGCCAGGCGGATATTCTGGTGGAGAACGGAAAAATCACCGCCCTGGAGCCATCAAAGGGAAAGCCCGGCGGCATAGTCGCGGACGGACTGACCGTTCTCCCCGGCTTTATCGACCTGCACACCCACGGCGGCCACGGTCACGACGTGAACGCCTCCACCCCGGCGGATCTGGCGGATGTGGCATACTTCTTCGCCTCCCAGGGCGTCACCGCCTGGAACGCCTCGGTGCTGACCGACACCCAGGAGCAGACCCTCTGGTGTATTCAGCAGATTCGTCAGGCCATGCACAGCGCAGACGGCGCGGCCCTGATGGGCGTTCATTTGGAGGGGCCGTGCCTGTCTCAGGAATACCGGGGCAGTATGCCGGAGCATCTCCTGCTGAAGAAGGCGGAGCCGTCCCTGTTCCGGCAGTACCAGCAGGCGGCGGAGGGGCATATCACCTATGTCACCCTGTCCCCGGAGGTGGAGGGTGCGGCAGACCTTATCCCGGCCCTGCGGGATATGGGCATCCAGGTGTCCATCGGCCACAGCGGCGCCGCCTATGACCAGGCCATGGCCTGTATTCGCGCCGGAGCGGCGGCAGGTACCCATGTGGGAAACGCCATGCGCCTGTTCCACCAGCATGAGCCTGCCATCTGGGGGGCCATTATGGAGTCCGACGCCTACTGCGAGACCATTTGTGATGGCCGCCATCTGCATTATGGTTCGGTGCGGCTGTATCTTAAAATCAAGGGCCTGCGCCGCGTTGTCGCCATCACCGACAGCATTATGGCCGCCGGACTGCCGGACGGGAACTATAAGCTGGGCGTCAACGACGTGGTGGTGGAGCAGGGCGACGCCAAGCTCCACGACGGCACACGGGCAGGCAGCACCCTGACTATGGTACAGGCGCTGAAAAACTTCATTTCCCACGCCGGCCTCACTCTGGAGGAGGCGTCTCTTGTCACCAGCGCCAACGCCGCAGATATGATGGGCTGGAACAAGGGCCGCATTGCCCCCGGGCGGGACGCCGACCTGGTGCTGCTGACCCCGGAGCTGGCGGTGCAGCGCACCATTGTCGCAGGGAAAACCGTATATCAAGCACATTAACAAACTGAGAAGGGAGACATATATTTATGCCGCTGATTCCTCTGCGTCCCGTGCTGGACGACGCCGTTGCGAACGGCTATGCCCAGGGGGCGTTCAATGTAAACGCCGTGGCCCAGGCCGAGGCCGTCATTCAAATACACGAGCTGTTCCGTTCTCCCGCCATTTTGCGGGGGGCCGACCTTGCCAACGCCTTTATGGGCGGCGCGGTGGATTTCGCCAAAGGCACCCTGGAGGACAAGAAGCGGGGGGCGAAAAATATTGCCGCCGCCGTGCGGCGCTTCGCGGAAAACAGCCCTATCCCCGTGGTGCTGCACCTGGATCACGGGAAGGACTTCGACTCCTGCGCCGCCGCCATCGAGGGGGGCTACACCTCTGTGATGATCGACGGCTCCTCCCTCCCCTTTGAGGAGAATGTGGAGCTGACCCGCGCCGTGGTGCAGTACGCCCACGCAAGAGGCGTCAGCGTGGAGGGCGAGCTGGGAGTTCTGGCCGGGGTGGAGGATCATGTCTTCGCCGCCGGTTCCACCTATACGAACCCCCTTTCCGCCATCGAATTTTTCCAGAAAACCGGCGTGGACGCCCTGGCCATCAGCTATGGCACCATGCACGGGGCCAACAAGGGCAAGGACGTGAAGCTGCGCCGGGAGATCCCCACCGCCATCCGGGAGTGCATGAACCATGCGGGCATCAAGGGGGCGCTGGTGAGCCACGGTTCCTCCACCGTGCCGCAATACATCGTAAATGAAATTAACGCCCTGGGGGGCCAGGTGACAAACGCCCACGGCATCTCCAAAGACGAGCTGAAGGCCGCCATCGGCTGCGGAATCAGCAAGATAAATGTGGACACCGACATTCGTCTGGCTGTTACCCGCAACCTGCGGGAGCTGTTTGAAGGCCGCCCGGACTTGAAGCAGGATGAGCGCATCGGCGGCATATGGACGCTTCTGGATCAGCGGCGGGACGCCTTCGACCCCCGCGTGTTCCTGCCGCCGGTGATGGACACGCTGATGTACGGAACGGGGGACGACGGCACGGTGGCCCTTGTCACCGACGCCATGCGCCGTGGCGTCCGGGAGGTCGTGGGAACCCTGATCGTGGAGTTCGGCAGCGTGGGCCGCGCCCACCTGGTGGAGCCGATCACTTTGGAGGAAATGGCCCGGCGCTACGCCGCGGGGGAGGTGTAACCGTGGACGGCATCACCCTGACCTACACCGACCGAAAGGGGGTTCTGGCCCCCGGCGCGCTGGAAACCATGATGGCAGACAACGCCGGTCTTTTGAAACGTGTGATTGACGGCGAGGAGGAATACCGGGACTACCTGGGCTGGTTCCGGGTGGACGATACCGCCGGGGAGGAACGGCTTGATTTTCTCCTGGAGCAGGCCCGGCGGGTTCGCGCCGACGGGGATGCCTTTGTGGTCATTGGCATTGGCGGCTCCAACCAGTCCTCCCGCGCCGCCATCAAGGCCCTGCGGCCCAAGGGCGGCCCGGCGATCCTGTGGGCGGGCAACACCATTTCCGCCTGCGAGACCGCCCGCCTGCTGGAGGAGCTGGACGGGTACAAGTCCGTATACATCGACTGCATTGCCAAAAACTTTGAGACCCTGGAGCCGGGCATTGCCTTCCGGGTGCTACGCCAATACCTGGAACGGCGCTATGGCGCGGAGAACGCCGCCGGGCGCATTTTCGCCACCGGCACCCCGGACAGCACCCTGCACCAGCTCTGCCGGGACAACGGCTATACCTTCCTGACCTTCCCGGAACGGGTGGGCGGACGGTTCTCCGTTATCAGCGACGTGGGGCTGTTCCCCATGGCCGTGGCCGGGATCGACATCCGCGCCCTGGTGGGCGGTATGCGCTCCATGCGGGACAGGCTCTGGCATGAGAGCGCGGGGGAAAATATCGCCCTGCAATACGCCTGCCTGCGGAAGCTGCTGCTGGACAGGGGCTATCATCTGGAAATGCTCAGTTATTTCGAGCCGAGGCTGGATTATTTCGCCAAGTGGTGGATACAGACCTTTGCGGAGAGCGAGGGCAAAAACAACACCGCCCTCTACCCTGTCGCCGCCTCCAACTCGGAGGATCTTCACACCACCGGCCAATTCGTCCAGCAGGGCAGCCCCATCCTCTTTGAGACCTTCCTGGAGGTGCGGGGCCAGGACGCCAGCGTCATTATGCCCCACGAGGAGAAGAAGGACTACTTCGACTACTTAGAGGGCATGGATTTCTGGGCCATGAACAACGTGGCCTTCCGGGCCACCATGGCCGCCCACAGTGACCGGGGCATCCCCTGTTTGCTGCTGAGTATTCCCGCCATCGACGCGGCGACCCTGGGCGCGCTGTATTACTTCTTTCTGTTTTCCTGCTATCTGTCCTGCCACCTGCTGGGCGTGAACCCCTTTGACCAGCCCGGTGTGGAGGGCTATAAAGCCTATATGTTTGCAAATCTTGGAAAGCCGGGGGCAACACTATGAAATACATCTTTTTAAACCTGAAACGCTTTGACGTTCCCGCGGAGCTGGGCGGCGTCAACCGCATCGCGCCGCTGGAGCAGTGGGGCGGCTATATCGTCCGGGAGACCGCGAAGGGCCTTGGGGGCTACGACCCAGCGCAGGTCGCCTTCGTGGACTTCCTGCCGGAGGCTCATCTCCTCTCCGTCGCTGCCGCCTTGCCGGAGAATGTACCCCTTTCCCTTGGCTCCCAGGGCGTGTTCCGGGAGGACGTGGCCGTGGGCGGGAATTTCGGGGCCTTCACCACAAACCGCCCCGCCGCCGTCGTTCGGGCCATGGGCTGCGGCTGGACGCTGATCGGCCACTGTGAGGAGCGAAACGACAAGGCCGGTATTCTGGCGGAGGCCGGAGCTTCTGACCCCGCCGCCGTCAACCGGCTGCTGAACCAGGAGGTTCTGGCCGCCCAGCGGGCCGGACTGAAGGTTCTTTACTGCATCGGCGAACGCTCCGAGGAGCAGGAGCAGTGGCAGCAGGTATTAGGTCAGCAGCTCTCCATTGGGCTGGCCGGGGCCGATTTAAGCGGCGTTGCCATCGGCTATGAGCCGGTTTGGTCCATCGGGCCGGGAAAGACCCCGGCGGACAAGCCCTATATCACCAAAATCGCCCGCTTCATCAAGGAGCAGGCGGGGCAGACCGTCCCGGTGGTCTACGGCGGCGGGCTGAAGGCGGACAACGCCGCCATGCTGGCCTCCATCCCGGAAATTGACGGGGGGCTTATCGCCCTGACCCGGTTTTCCGGGGAAATCGGCTTTTACCCGGAGGAATACCTTGAAATTATCCGCCTCTATCTTGGAAAGTGAGGAGCGCTATGAAGCTAGATTTTGAATACGGCAACGGCATGATGTCCGCCGATCTGCCCGACAGCACAGACGTCTTCATCCCCGGCGAGACGGTGCCGGATCCGCCCTGCCTGCCCCAGGACTGGGACAGTCTGTATGCCGCCACTCTGGAATCCATCCGTAGCCCCATCGGTATGCCCGCCCTGGGAGAGATTGCCAAGGCGGGAGACAAGGTGGTGATCGTCATCCCCGACATCGTCAAGGGCGGCAACCAGCCCACCTCCCACCGCAAGGTAGCCATTACCGCCTGCCTGGACGAGCTATACAGCGTCGGCGTCCGGCAGCAGGACGTGCTGCTGCTGTTTTCCAACGGTCTGCACCCCCGCGCCACCGTGCCGGAGATGAAAACCATCCTGGGCGAGCAGCTCTTTTCCCAGTTCTATCCCACCGGCCAGATCACCAGCCACGACTCAGAGGACTATGATCACCTGGTTGACCTGGGCTATACAAGCCACGGCGACCATGTCATTATGAACAAATACGTCTACGACGCGGACGTGGCCATCCTGATTGGCCACACCCAGGGCAACCCCTACGGCGGCTATTCCGGGGGCTATAAGCACTGTGCCACCGGCATTACCCACTGGCGGAGCATTGCCGCCCATCACGTCCCCCAGGTCATGCACCGGCCTGATTTTGTCCCCGTATCCACCAACAGCGAAATGCGGAACAAGTTCGACCAGCAGGGGATGTTCATGGAGGAAAAGATGGGGAAGAAATTCTTCTGCTGCGACGCGGTGCTGGACAGCAAATCCCGCCAAATCGCCATTTTCTCCGGCTACGCGAAGGAAATGCAGCCTGTGAGCTGGGCTGTGGCCGACAAGCGCACCTATGTCCATTGGGCGGAAAAGCAATACGACGTGGTGGTATTCGGTATGCCCACCAACTTCCACTACGGCAACGGCATGGGTACCAACCCTATCCAGATGATGCAGGCCCTGTCCGCCCAGGTCATCCGCCACAAACGGATTTTGTCCGACCGCTGCGTGTTCATTGTCCCCTCTATCTGTGACGGCTGGTTCCACGACGAGCGCTGGCCCTATCTCCGGGAGCTGTATGAAATGTTCCAGCACGACTATATGCAGATTCTGCCGGATATGAACCGCTACGGGGAATATTTCGCCACCAACCCGGAATACATCCGCAAGTATCGTTACGCCAACGCCTTCCACCCCTTCCACGGCTTCTCCATGATGAGCTGCGGCCATATCGCGGAGATGAACACCAGCGCCATCTATATCATAGGCGCACGGGAACCGGGCATTGCCCGCGGCATGGGTCTCAAGACACGCGCCACTGTGGAGGAGGCGATGGAGGATGCCAAGCGCAAAATCGTCGGCCCCAATCCCAACATTCTGGCCCTCCCCCGCGCCTTCACCACCACCGCCGTGCATCTGTGCATGAAGGATCCCAGCCAAAACAACCACAGCCGGGACGACACCACCCATCACCCCTGCTGCGGATAATAGCACAGCCCTGCGGCTTGTCGCCGCAGGGCTTCCGCAAAGCTATATAATCCATTCATCGTCCGCGCATTTGTCTTTCCAGGCGGGCGATCTGCTCCATGCGGGGGTAGGCGTACTCAAAAAAGGTTCGCAGGGCCTGGCAGTGGTAGTTTCGTTCCATGCCCACCCAATCCCGGCGGCAGCCGCCATTGCACAGCGGCAGCCATGGGCAGCCCGCGCAGGCTTTCGGCGCGCCCCGCCCCTCGCTGCAAAACCGGGCCGCTACCGGCGACTGGCTCAGCTCCGCCAGGGACTGCTCCCCAAGGCGGCCCATGCGCCACTCGTCCAGCACAAAGAAATCGCAGGGATAGACGCTCCCATCCCCCTCTACCACGAAATACTGCCCACACCGGCCCGCTGTGGCGCAGGTACCAGCGGGCTGCCCGGCCAGTATATGTACATAGTCATCGAATGTACGAATACTGACATAGTCCCCCGCCGCCCAGTCCCGGTACCACTGGTCGAAAACTACGCACAAAAACTGACCGTACCGCTGGGGCGAGAGGGAATAGGCCATTCCGCCCCGCTCCATCTCCAGCGGATCCAGGCAGGGGATAAACTGCATATAGCGGCAGCCCAGCTTTTTCAGGCTCTGGTAGACCGCCTGCCCCCGCCGCGCTGTCGCTCCCGTTACCACACAGAGAAGATTCACATCCACCTGATTTTTTTGCAGCAGCCCCAGGGAGCGAACAACCGCGTCCCGGGTACCCTTGCCCCTGGCGTCCACCCGGTTGGCGTTGTGCAGCTCCCGCGTGCCGTCCAGGGAAAGCCCCACCAGGAACCGATTTTCCCGGAAGAAATCCGCCCACTCCTGGTTTATCAGGGTGCCGTTGGTCTGAATGGAATGTTCGATTTGAAGCCCCGGCCTGCCATAACGCTCCTCCAGCTCCACAAATTTTTGAAAAAACGGCAGCCCCCGCAGCATAGGCTCTCCACCCTGAAAGGCAAAGCTCACCCGCCGCCGGGCGGTTTCCATGGCCTGGGCCACCAGCCGTTCCAGGGTCTCCTCGGTCATAAAGCCCAGGTCGGCCTCTGCCCGATGCTCCGTCACATCCTCGTAAAAGCAATACCTGCACCGCAAATTGCACCGGCCAGAGGCGGGCTTGATTAAAAGTGATACCGTGTCCACAGTCGTTCCTCCCTGGGTATGGTTATGAATGCTCGGCCCCTTCTCTCAGGGGCGCTCGTAATACAGCCGGGTGGTGGGCGCCCTGTCCATATGCTCCACCGCCAAATCCCTCACAACGCTGGCAAAGCGCTCCGCCATCGGGTTTGCCGTGTCTGCGCGCCAGGCCAGGATAACATTTGTGTTCTCAAAAAGATCCTGCAGGGAGGATTTCATGGGAATCACCCGGATATCCGCCCAGGCAGGAACCGCAATCTCCTGGTCCACCAGCGCCACGCCGTAGCCCTCATGGACATACAGCGGCCGCGCCGCGTTGCTGTTGGCATAGCGCACAATACGGGGAAACAGCCCCTCCCAGCCGCACATCTCCACCAGGGACTGGGCGTGAATGGGGCATTCGTCCAAATCCAAAATGACAAATTGCTGCTCCGTGCATTCCTTCATGGTGACGTAATCCCGCGCCGCCAAGGGGCTGTGGGAATTGACCGCCACCGCCGGGGTAACGCGGTACGCCTCGATATAATCCACCATGGACATATTCTCCAGCTCGAATTTTTTCGTGAACACCATGTCAATCTGCTTTTGCGCCACCCGATTACGAAGCTCCCGGAACCCGCAGCACAGGATTTCCACCAGGACGTCGGGGTTCTTCTCCTGGAACTGGTGCAGGGCCGGGGTGATAAATCTGCTCGGATCCAGCAGATCTAGTATTCCAATGGAAAGATGCCCCTCGCTGTTCTGCGCCAGCCTCTGGGCGTGGCTCGTAGCCACAGAAAGACTCATCTCTATCTTTGTACATTCCGCCCGCATCAGCACACCGGCAGCCGTCAGTGTGACGGAACGGTTCCCCCGGTTAAACAGCGTCACGCCCAATTCCCGCTCCAGCGCCGCGATCTGCTTGCTGAGACTGGACTGGGTGATGAACAAATGACGCGCCGCCTCGGTAAAGCTCAAATACTTCGCCGCCTCCAAAAAGCAGTGGATCTGCTGCGTTGTCACGGCATATCCCTCCCCTATTCCCTGACCGCCGACTCCACGGCGTTTTCTGTATTGTATCACAGGAGCCGTCCGCTTTACAATGTATTGTTCTTTCTAAATTTCATGGATTCCAATTTGGAATTTATGAAATTCACAAAATCTGTTAATTCTAAATTTCTTTGGTTTTTTCCTGGCCCATCCCCTTCTTTTTCGCCAAAAATTCTGAAAATCCCGGCCTTATTTTTGGTACGCAAACCTTTTCCATTCCAAATCAGAAATTGTTCTAATCCTTGAAATCATTGACGCAGGCGGGCCTTTTTGGTATGATAAACATATCTCAGACGCTCGGTCAACCACGAACCGGGAAGGGGGGGAATACCGCCGCTGGCAGCACGGAGCGTCCATTACAAGACTATTAAATTGTACAAGGAGAGACATACAAATGGCTCAAAAGACAAAAAAAGAGGGTCTGCCGCTGATCCACTGCATTATAACAGTCGCACTGATGATCGTCATCGGAACGCTCCCCGGCGTGGGGCCTGTCACCAGCTACGGCATGAAGGTGCTGGGCGTTCTGGTGGGCGTCGTATACGGTATGTCCACAGTGGATGTATTCTTCCCGTCCCTGTGCGCCATCATTAAGCTGGGCCTTGCCTCGGGCAGCTTCAGCGATTCCGTTGTCAGCATGTTCGGCTCCACCACCGTGTGGGGCATGATCATGGTGTTTATCATTCTTTACGCCATGCAGGCCGAACACGTCACAGACTTTTTCGCCAACTGGATTATCAGCCGCAAGGTGCTTCGGGGCCGCCCCTGGCTGTTCTCCTTCGCCGTGCTGCTGGGGGATTCCCTGCTGTCCATCATCTCTCCGGAGGCCGCCATGCTGCTGTTTTGGGAGATCATTTTCGCCGTGTGCGATACAGTGAAGATTGACCGCAAAAGTCCCTGGAGCGTTGCCATGATATTCGGCACCTGCTTCGCCTCCGGCATCGGCATTATCTATCTGCCCTTCATGCGAAACGGCCTGGTCGTCAATAACCAGTTCACCGCCATGACCGGCGGCATGGTCATCGACCCGCTGAAATACATCGTCGCCATGGTTCCTCTGGGCATCTGCGGCATCATCATCTTCATCCTGCTGTGCAAGTTCGTGTTCCGCATTGATGTGTCCAATCTCTCCGACATTGACGACAGCGTTGTGAATAAAGACGCCCTGGTGCTGAATATCCGCCAGAAAATCGTTATCGGCATCGTGGTCGCCATGATCGTGGTGCTGCTGGTTCCCTCTGTTCTGCCCGCCTGTGCGCTGAAAACAATGCTCAACGACCTGAGCCTTCTGGGGATAGCCTCTATCGTGGTGCTGCTGCTCTGCCTGATTCGCGTGGACGGAAAGCCTATTATTCGGATTCAGGAAGCCGCCTCCAAGGGGGTAATCTGGCCTATGGTCATGATGGTCGCCCTGATCGCCCCCATGGGCTCCGCCCTGACCTCTGACGACGCAGGTATCGTCACCCTTATCAGCAACGTTCTTACGCCGCTGGTCAGCGGCAGGCCCGCGTGGGTCTTTGTGGCAATCATGGTTCTCGTCAGCGTTATCCTCACAAACCTGGCCCAGAACCTGATTATTATGAGCCTGATGATTCCCATTGTGGTCGCAATGGCCGACACGGTGAACATCAACATCTATGCCGTCGTCATCCTCCTGGCTATCGGCACCCACTATGCTGTGTGCCTGCCCTCTGCCTCTCCCTCCGCCGGCATGATGTTTTCAAACCCCAACTTCAAGCCCACCTTCGCCTACAGCAAGGGCCTTATCACGCTGCTGGTGTGCTGTGTGTTCCTGCTGACGATTGGTTATCTCTGGACGAATCTGATATTCTGATTGTATTTTGCGACAAAAAGGACTGACAAAAATGGCAAAAAATCCAAATATAATCTTTTTCCTGACCGACGACCTGGGCTACGGCGACGTGTCCTGCATGAATCCCGATTCCAAGATTCACACCAGCCACATCGACCAACTGGCCCAGGAGGGGATGCGCTTTACGGACTGCCATGCCTCCTCCGCCGTCTGCTCCCCCTCCCGCTACGCTCTGCTGACCGGGCGGTATAACTGGCGCTCTGAGCTGAAAAATCTTGTTCTGCCCGGCACCTCCCGCGCCCTGATTGAGCCAGGGCGGGAGACCATTGCCTCCATGCTGAAAAAGCAGGGCTACCGCACCGCCTGTGTGGGCAAGTGGCACCTGGGCATGGACTGGGAGACAGTGGACAACACCAAGCTGACCATCCATATGCCGCTGGTGGACAAGCGCCGCCCAGACCTGGGACTGGACTACACCAAGCCCATCAAAAACGGCCCCAACGCAAAGGGCTTCGACTACTACTTCGGCATGGCCGCCTCACTGGATCAGGCCCCCTACCTGTTCATTGAAAACGAGATGGCGCAGGCCGTCCCGGACTGCACCATCGGCAGCGACGACTGCGACCACGCCTCCCCCGGCACGGAGTTTCTTTATGACAAGGGCCCGGCCTGGAGCGGCTTTGACCTGGAGCAGGCCGTCCCCACCTGCGACCAGAAGGTGCTGGATCTAATTGACGAGTACGCCGGGGGTGAGGAGCCGTTCTTCATCTACTACCCCACCCTTGCGGTGCATGGGCCGCTGCTCCCCATTGATGAATACAAGGGCCGCTCCGGCCTGGGGGCTTACGGCGATTTTGTTCTTCAGGTAGACGGCTTCATTGGCCGCCTGATTGACAAGCTGGAGGAAAAGGGCATTGCGGAGGACACCATTGTGGTGTTCACCAGCGACAACGGCTGCTCCTCCATCGTGGGCTTCGAGGAGCTTGCCAAGCACGGACACAATCCAAACTATATCTTCCGCGGCTCCAAATCAGACATTTGGGAGGGCGGCCACCGGGTTCCCATGATTATCCGCTGGCCCGGTCACATTCAGCCGGGGACGACCTGCGGGCAAACCATGTGCCTGGTGGCCTTCTTCGCCACCTTCGCGGAAATT
>JAJQFY010000153.1:7105-15489 GCA_021200935.1 Oscillospiraceae bacterium | reverse complement strand
GGATTCCGTGTCCAACCTGTCCCTGTGGAAGGGCAGCCAGGAACCCATCCGGGAGGCCACCGTTCACCACTCCTTCTTCGGCTCCTTCTCCATCCGCAAGGGCGACTGGAAGCTGGAGATGTGCAACGGCTCCGGCGGCGGCACCCTGCCCAACTGGGCCCCGGAGGCGGCAGATCTCCCACCTATTCAGCTCTATCGTCTGTCCGACGACATCGGCGAGCGAGAAAACCTCTGGCAGGAATACCCGGAGAAGGTAGAGGAGCTGAAAGCGCTCCTGACACAATATATTGTCTCAGGCCGCTCCACCCCCGGCGCCCCACAGGATAACTTCCCCTGTGAAAACTGGCCCGGTCTGGAATGGCTGAACGCAGAATAAACCCAAAGCCGGACAGTCTTAACTGACTGTCCGGCGCCTGAGCGTACCCCTGTTTTTGCAAACAAAGTTCCTAGGAGGCTCCAAATCCTTGGGTGCGGGCAGCCGCCGCATTGATTTGGAAGTTCCCCTGAGAAAGGCAAGAGAGAAATGGTCGTATTGTTGTTTTTGGTCTGTCTGACTGCCTCCACCCTGGGGGCGATTGCCGGGTTCGGCGGCGGGGTCATTATTAAGCCGGTGCTGGACGCCCTGGGCATACTTCCGACGGCGACGGTCAGCTTTTTGTCTGGCTGTACGGTGCTGGCTATGTCCGTCTCCTCCCTGATCCGCACCCGGAATAACGGGGTCAGGCTCCAGGTGAAAACCAGCACACCCCTGGCCATCGGCGCGGTGCTGGGCGGTCTCGCGGGAAAATGGCTGTTTCAGCTTGTGCTGACCCTGTCAGGACAGGAGGAGGTGCTGGGCGGCATCCAGGCGGTATGCCTGACGCTTATCAACATCGGCGTTTTCGTTTATGTCTGCAACAAGGACAGGCTTCCCTCCACACACGTTAAAAGCCCCCTGGCCGCCGTGCTGATCGGCCTGATGCTGGGCCTGATCTCTACCTTCCTGGGCATTGGCGGCGGGCCAATCAACATAGCGGTGCTGTTCTTCTTTTTCTCCATGGATGCCAAGGAGGCGGCGAAAAACTCCATCTATATCATCATGTTCTCTCAGATTTCCAGCATTGCCACCGCCCTGGCCACCAACACAGTCCCTGCCTTTGCCTGGCCTGACCTGATTTTCATGGCCTGCGGCGGCGTAGGCGGCGCGATCTTGGGCGCCGCCATCTCCAAGCGCCTGGACAGCGCCATGGTGGAAAAACTGCTGCGGGTGCTGCTGGTCATCGTCACCTGCCTCTCCGCCTACAACGTAGTGCAGTTTTTCCTGCTGTAAGCCAATCAAAAGAAAGCAGAATCAAGGCCCGTGTCTTGATTCTGCTCTTTTTATGCCGCAATGGCCTCGTTTTCATGCTCGATATACCGGCAGAAAATATACAGGCCGCATATAATCTCCGCCGGAAAACCGGCGTCACTCTCTATATTCCACGCGGAGGACATACTTTTCCGCTGGGCCCGCAGCACAGCGCCCCTCTCGTCCGTGAGAAGATAGTCGTCTGCTCCCTGACGGGTGAGAAGATAGCGCTTGTCCCCTACCAAAATGGCCGCGTGGTCAACCTCCGGCCCGCGAAACGCCGGCCAGCCCATCACAGAGGGATCCTCCCGCTGGGAATACCCCGGCACGGCGGAGGCCAGCGCCTGTCCGCTGTCGTCGGTGAGAACGTATTTCATCTCGCGAACGTCCCGTCTCTGGGACGGGGTCTGCTCCTCCTGGAGAATATCCGCCTTCAAGGTGACGGCGGAATCCGGCCTAGAGACCGTCTTTCGCGGCCCAAACAGGGCGTCCTTGATTTTCCCCAGGGGCTTCTGTCCCCTCTCCCCGTAAAGCACATTTGATTTCATTACATACAGCACGGTACGCGCCTCCTTTGAATACGCAAACGTTTGTTCTATATCCATCCCTTATTCTATCTCTTGCAGCAACAGCGGTTTAGCTCTTTCCTGTTAAGTAAAATTTACTCTATTTTTGCCGTGAAGTCAACACAAATAACACAAACGATTGCTTTTCTGTTCATAAAAAAGCCGCGGCCTCTGCTTTCGCAGCGCCGCGGCCTGAAATCTGCTGTTATACCTGTCCGCTGGAATCGCCGTTCTCTCCGGTCATCTCCATCACATGAGCGGCGGAGGATTGGAGCTGGGTCATGGCGGCCTGCACGGCGGCAATGTCCGCCTCGGTCATTTTGTCCGCCCGTTTTCCCATGGTCTTGCGGAGCGCGGAAATATCCGCCTTTGCCCGCTTCTTTTCCTCCTTGTCGATCTGCTTTCCGGCAGCCCCCAAGGCCCGCTCCGCCTGCGTAAGAAGGCGCTGGGCTTCATTGTTCACATCTACCGCCGAGCGGCGCACCCCGTCTTGGGCGGCGTATTGCTCCGCGTCCCGGATGGCCTGCTGTATCTCCGCCTCGGACATTTTTTCGTTGGCAGTAATGGTGATAGACTGGGCCTTGCCCGTATCCAAATCCCTGGCGGAAACCTTCAGAATGCCGTTGGTGTCGATGTCGAACGTCACCTCTATCTGCGGCACGCCTGCCGCAGCCCTTTTAATGCCCCGCAGG
Source organism: Oscillospiraceae bacterium (assembly GCA_021200935.1). Taxonomy (GTDB): domain Bacteria; phylum Bacillota; class Clostridia; order Oscillospirales; family Oscillospiraceae; genus CAJOIG01. The sequence continues at coordinate 12,904 of JAJQFY010000153.1, read as the reverse complement.
GTGAAACGGCCAATGGTCTTGTTGTCCCTGGCCATGGGCCGCTCGCCCTGCAACACATGAATGTCCACGCTGGGCTGGAAGGAAGCCGCAGTGGTGAATATTTGAGAGTACCGGGTGGGAAGGGTAGTGTTCCGCTCCACCAGCCGGGTCGCCACGCCGCCCACCGTCTCGATGGAGAGGCTCAGGGGCGTCACATCCAGCAGCAGAATGCCGCCGCCCGCGCCGCCGTCTATACTGTCGGAATTGGAGCCGGCCAGGGTCATGGAGCCGCCGGACAGGATATCCCCCTGTACCGCCGCCCCCTGGGCCACGCACTCATCGGGGCTAATGCTGTGGCTGGGTTCAATGCCTGTCAGGCTGCGTACCTTCTGCTGCACAGCGGGAATACGGGTGGAACCGCCCACCAGCAGCACCCGGCTCAAATCCCGCGCCGTCAGGCCCGCGTCGCTGAGGGTGCTTTGCACCGGCCCGGCAGTGGCGTCTATCAGATCCTGGATAAGGCCGGTAAAGGCGGCGCGGGTCAGGGGCATTTCCAGATGAACAGGGCCGTCCTTCCCCTGGGCAATATAGGGCAGGTTTATCACGGTGCTGTCCGAAGCGGAAAGCTCCTTTTTCGCCTGCTCCGCCGCCTCCCGAACGCGGGTCATGGCGGAAGGGTCTCTGGACAGGTCAATGTGTTTTTCCCGCTTAAACTGGGCCACAATATGATCCGCCAGCCGCTGGTCGAAGTCGTCCCCGCCCAGGCGGTTGTTGCCCGCCGCGGCCAGCACCTCGATCACGCCGTCCCCTATCTCGATGATGGACACGTCGAAGGTGCCGCCGCCCAGGTCGTAGACCATGATTTTCTGGGCCTGTCCGTTATCCAGGCCGTAGGCCAGGGCCGCGCTGGTCGGCTCGTTGATTATGCGCTCCACGTTCAGCCCCGCAATGCGGCCCGCATCCTTGGTGGCCTGGCGCTGAATGTCGTTAAAATAGGCTGGAACGGTGATGACCGCGTCCGTCACCGGCTGTCCCAGATACGCCTCCGCGTCCTGGCGCAGCTTGCGGAGGATCATGGCGCTGATCTCCTGGGCCGTGTAGCTCTTGCCGTCGATGCGAACCCGCCAGTCCGTACCCATATGCCGCTTCACAGAGGAAATAGTACGACTGCTATTCATAGCCGCCTGCCGCCGGGCCGGAGCGCCCACAAGCCGCTCCCCATCCTGGGTGAACGCCACCACGCTGGGCGTAGTTCGCTCCCCCTTGTCGTTGGGGATAATAACGGGCCGTCCCCCCTCCACCACCGCCACACAGCTATTGGTAGTACCCAGATCAATGCCTATGACCTTTCCCATGATTGAATTAACTCCTTTGATATTTTCTTTTTGTATATCTTAAAATCTTGTCCTGCTAATGTCAATAAAACTTGGCATTTGTTTTCAAAAGTTTCACAAAGCAGCCGCCAGAACGCAGAAACAGGGAGTCAGCACGGAGCTGCTCCCTGTTTTCAGTGGCCCGCGTCCTGCGCGGGCTTATGTATACTTAATAGTTTTCCGCCCGCACCTCGAAATAGGACTGGGGGTGCTTGCACACCGGGCAGATGTCGGGGGCCTTGGTGCCGATTACCATATGGCCGCAGTTGCGGCACTCCCACAGGGTCACGCCGCTCTTTTCAAAGACCTCCTTCGCCTCCACGTTATGCAGCAGCTTGCGGTAGCGCTCCTCGTGAGACTTCTCGATGGCGGCAACGCCCCGGAACTGCTCGGCAAGGTCATGGAAGCCCTCCTCGTCCGCCTCGCGGGCCATGCGGTCGTACATATCTGTCCACTCGTAGTTTTCGCCCTCGGCGGCGTGGAGCAGGTTCTCCGCCGTGTCGCCAACCTCGCCCAGTGCCTTGAACCACAGCTCGGCGTGTTCCTTCTCGTTGGCAGCGGTTTTCAGGAACAGATCTGAAATCTGCTCAAAGCCCGCTTTCTTCGCGACGCTGGCAAAGAAGGTGTATTTGTTGCGGGCCTGGGACTCGCCGGAAAAGGCCTCCCAAAGGTTTTTCTCTGTCTTAGTTCCCGCATAGGGATTCTTCGCGGGGGCCGGAGCCTCCTCAATCTTCACGAACTTGCTGGCAGGCTGCTTGCATTTCGGGCAGATAAAATCCGCGGGCAGCGCTCCCTCGTAAATGTAGCCGCAAACGGCGCATTTCCATTTTTCCATACTTGTTACCTCCATTTAAAATTGATTATTCTTAAAAAAGCTCCTTAGCACGAGTGCCGTCCGCACCCATGATCACTGCACTGGCCGTCATGGTGATGCTCGTCGTGATGAGCGCATTGGAAATCCAGGTCATAGGTCAGCTTTCCCGCCAACAGAGCCTCCACGGCTCCATCCGCGCTGCCGCTTGCGCCGCCATAGAGCTGAATGCCTGCCGCCGCCAGCGCCGCCTGTGCGCCGCCGCCAATGCCGCCGCAAATCAGGATGTCTGTGTGCAGGGCGGTTAAAACCTCTGCCAGTGCCCCATGGCCCCGGCCCTCTGTATCCACCACCTGGGCGGATGTTACCTTGCCGTCCTCCACATCGTAGACCTTAAATTTTTCCATCCGGCCAAAGTGCTGAAAAACCTGACCGTCCTCATAGGCGACTGCAATTCTCGTAACCCTCTCCCCTTTCGGCTGGTTGAAAATTTGGTACAGCTCCCGCCGAAAGCATTTGCTTGACCCGCAGAAACGGTTCTGCCCGTCGCAAACGCGGTACTCGCCCCCCTCTATCCGCAGGGGGCGGCAGTCCACAAGGGCGTCCGCCAGCTTTTTTCTGGCCGTCTCGTAGACACGCTGGGCCGTTGTCCTGGCGATCTGCATTCGCTGACTGCATTGCTCCTGGGACAGTCCTTCCTTATCGATCAGGCGGATGGTCTCATATTCGTCCACCGTCAAAACCACAGGCTGCCGTGCCTCGTCCCCCCACAGCGGATCAAAGCCGATGGTTTGGGGCAGGCGGCAAATCATCCGGCATTTTGTTGGTCTCGGCATGGCTCCCCCGTCCTTTCATCCAGGTGTGATCTACATGGATATTATACATCAGTTTATGGCATATGTCAATTACTTTTTATATTCTTTGTGTCCGTCCATGCCCTTTGCGTCAACGCACCACAGCCCCCCGCAATAAAACGGGGGGCTGAAGATGCACATATACGCCTTTACTCGTTCTCCTCAGAAGGGGCGGGAGAAGCAAGCTCTGGCTCAGGGAGGACTACATCCTCAGGCTCAGGCTCAGCGGACAGAACCGCAGTGGGAGCGTCGTCAAACTGGAAGTCAGGCTCACTGCTGGTCTCCGGCTGCGGAATCGGCGCTGACACTGGCTGATATACCGGCGCTGAAGTCGCTGCTGCCGCGGAAGGGACAGTCGCTTTTGTAGCACCAGTATTTTGAGCGAAAAAATCAACGCTCTCCTCTCCGCCAACGGCGGCGGCCAGGGCCTTACTCTCCGCCAGGGCTTCCGCCTTGTTGGCCTTATGGTTGCGGACAGCCACAAGGATCATAACGCAAAAATCGAACACGCCGTTCAGGCAGAACCCGATGCCAAGGGCCATCATGCCGGAGGCGAAGCCGCTGTCGGACTTGGTGCCGAACAGCTCGATGCCCACGGGGTAAACGTAGCCCAGCACAATGACAACACCCAGCGCGATGCCCAGCACCGCCATGATCAGGGCCAGCCACCAGGTCTTAAAGCGCATACGAATTAAATCCAGGCAGTACTGGAGCTTCAGGATACCGTCCAGCGCCACAGCGACGCCCAGAATCTTCACCACGGTACTCAGCAGGATGCTGACGGTGGCGCCGTCGGTAATCAGCCCGCTGAAAGCCACGTAGGCACCCAGCAACAGGGCAATCAAACCGATGCTGAACTCAGAGCGATACACGCCGCTGACAGGCCGACGGGCGAAATAGATGATGATGTAGACGATGCCGATGACGCCCAGAACGCCGCCGATGAAATAGCCGCTGTAGCTATACACCAGCACAGGCTCCACAATGAACGCCACGCCCATCAGGATGCTGACAAGGGCCGTAATAATGAGGTTGCGGATGGGATTGGTGAGCAGTCCTGCCTTTTTCGCTGTGGATGCGGTGGCCAGCGGCGGCCTTGCCGCAGCCTTCGCGTTTTTCTTGGCGGCCTTTTGAGCCTTCTTCGCGGCCTTCGCAGCCTTCTTGTTTGCCTTGGCGGCCTTCTTGGCGGCCTTCGCAGCCTTCTTCGCCGTCCTCTCGTCAACTGCCGGGGCAGCTTCGCTCACTGCTGTGTTTACCGCAGCGAACTCGGTCTCCAATGTTTTTTTAGCCATGGGAACTTACCTTCCTATCATTTTAGTCTGTTAAACTCAAGTACGAGTTTTGTTCCTCTGCCTTTGCCTTTCATCCATACACATCCTATAATACCATGACTTTTGTCAAAAGTAAAGCAAATTTTCTGCATTTTCCTAGTAAAATATAAAAAATTTTGCCCAAAGCCCACATTCACAATGTATTTCTCGTAAAATAGGCCCTTGCACAGACAATAAAACGCTCTGCGGCGGGGGTCAGCCTGCGGCCCCGTTCATAGCTGACGCACAGCTCCGGGGAAAATCCCTCCGTGTGGATAGGGAAAATCCGCAGATCCGCCGGAGACGGCCTCTCCTCCCGCATATGGCGCAGAATGCCCACCGGGGCAATCATCCCCCCCTACGCCGGAGCAGCAAAGAGCGTAGTTCACACCGTCGTTGGCGGAGGAGGCCACCACCTCCGGGGCAAAGCCTGCGGCGGCAAAGGTTCGCTCCCGGCCAAGGCCCTGGGGCGTGCTGGGGTCATCCAGAAACACAAATGGGATCCCGCTCATCAGATGCAGGTCGCCTGTGGCCTCCATCTTCTCAGCCAGCGATGTCCAAACCGGGCCAAGAGAGGCAGACAGCACGCTCTCCCGCACGGCCAGGGCCATATCGTCATGGCACAGAACCACGGATTCCATATCGCGGGCCCCGGAATAGGTCAAAAAGTGGAGGTCAATTCTCCGCATATCCTCCGGGGACATTCCATGCTCCCGCTCCACGATTTGCACCTGACAGTCGGGGTTTTCCGTGACAAAGGCCCGCACCAGGCCGGACAGGAAGGGCGGCGCACCGATTTTGGAAATGCCGATGGCCAGCCGCTGGCGGCGGCCCGTCTTGATCTGCTCCAAATCCCAATCCAGGCGGCTTTTGGCAGCCAATATCTCCTCCGCGCCCTGGGCCAGACGCTCCCCCGCCTCCGTCAGCGTCAGCGGGCGGGTTCGGCTGAAAAGCTCCACCCCCAGCTCCTCCTCCAGACGGCGGATATGCTCTGACAATGTCTGCTGGGACAGATGAAGCCGCCCTGCCGCGCCCTTGAAGCTCCGCTCCTGGGCCACCGCCTGAAAATAGCGCAATGTAAGGAAATTCACGTTTTAACCCCTTTGTGTACAATCTTTTATCTGTATTATACTATACCACATTCAGGCCGGATATGCAACCCCCGCCAGCAAGAACATGAGCCGCGCATTGCGCGGCCCCCTTCGATTCTTGTGTGTGGTCAATCCACCGGCTCGGCCTCCCAACTGCGGATTGCGCCGCTGTAGCCGTCTATCTCGAACTCATACTCCATGCCGTTGTAGATGATCTTGCCCTCATACTGGAGGCGTCCGTCGTCGTAGTCGGTCTCAAACTCCCGAATATTGCTGGACGAAGCACCGGGTACCTGGGCCAGGGCGATGGACTTGGCCTCCGCCGCCGTAATGGTGGTGGTGCTGGTATTGCCGCTGTTGCTGCTGTTGCTGCTGTTGCTG
>JAJQFY010000153.1:0-7005 GCA_021200935.1 Oscillospiraceae bacterium | reverse complement strand
GCTGTTGCTGCTGTTGCTGCTGTTGCTGGAAGATGCGGTGTTCCGGGCCTCATAGGAGGAATCCAGCACGGCCCCGGTGGCGGCGTCGATCTCGTACTCGTATTCAGCGCTCGCTGTGTAGAACTCCACGTCGTAGACCTTCCGGCCATCGTCTGTGTCCAGTTTGGTCTTGGTGAAGGTGGCGTCCGAGGAGCTTACGCCCGCGCTGGACAGGGCTATGCTTCTGGCTTCGCTCTCTGTAATCAGGGAGCTAGTGGTGCTGCCGGAGGTGGTGCTGTTGGTTGTGCTGTCCGTGGTGGTGTTGCTGGTGGAACTGTTGGTAGTACTGGTAGTGTTGTTCGTGGTACTGCCGGAGCTGCCGCTGCTGGAGCTTGAGGTGCTGCCGGAATTGGTGGCGCCGGTGGAGCTGCTGGTGCTGCCAGTGCTGGATGAGGTGGTTTTAGGCGGGTCGTAGTCGTAGTCCACAATAGCCCCTGTGGCGGCGGAAATCTCGTAGTCGTACTCGGCATAGCTGGCGGTATAGAACTCGATGTCATAGACCTGCTGGCCATTGTCGTAGTCCAGCTTGAGCTTTGTAATGGTGACTTCCCCTTCCGTCAGTCCGGCGTCCGCCAGGGCAATGGCCTTGGCCTCGTCCTCGGTGATGATGGTGGAGGCGGTGCCGGTACCGGCAGAAGTGGTGGAGGTCGAACTGGAATTGGAATTTGTGCCGGTGCCGGTGCTGGTGTTTGTATTGGTGTTTGTATTGCTGTTGGTGTTGGCGTTGGCGTTGGCGTTGGTGTTGGCGTTGGAGCCAGAGGAGGCGGAGGCGGTGCTTTCCGTGTTGTTGGAGGCGGTCTCCTCGGTAACGGTCTCGGTCTCCGCAATGACCGTTGTCTCCTCGTTTTCCAGGGCGGCGGCTACCTGGGTGGCAACCTGAGCGGCCTGCTCTGTGGCGGAGGTGGCGTCCTGGCCTTCGATGACGACGCCGGTCAGCGCGTCCACATCGTATTCATACTCGACGCCGTCTACCGTCAGCTCTACCTCGTAGTAGTCCACGCCGTTTTTGGTGGCGAGACCGGCGCTGATGCGTTCCACCTGTCCTGAGGTCAGTCCGGCGGCCTCCAGGGCCAGCGAGCTTGCGGTTTCGGCTCCTATATATTCCAGGGAGGCTGTGTCGGAGGCGCATCCCGATAACAGGAGGGCGGCCAGGGCCAGCACGCAGATGATAATGAGGGATTTGTTTTTCAGGGTTTTCATGGGTCGTTCTCCTTTCAGATTTTGAAGTTTTATTGTTTTTTGGAACCCCGTTCCTTGTTTCTGATGCTAGTTTACGACCCAAACCTTTCACGAATATGAAATTTTGAAAGTTTTTGGAAAAATTTTTTTGCCCTTACAAAATCCCGTATTTCTCCCCCAGGGCGGGCCGTACCAACGGGAAGGGCTTCACCGGCGGCTGTACGGAAAGATGCTCCCCAATGTGCTTTTCCATCCATACCATGTCATACCATCGGCCAAACTTATAGCTGCACTGACGGAACCGACCCACCAGCCGAAAGCCCATATGCTCATGAAATTCCGCGCTGCTGCGGGTCAGGTACTCATCCTCCTTCGGCGGGTAGGCAATGCAGGCGTTCATGTTCAGGATGCCCTGCTCTCCCAGGGCCTGCTCCAGCGCCTGATACAAAAGCCGCCCCAGACCCCTTCCCGTTTGGTCCTCCCGGACATAGATGGAGGTCTCCACCGCCCAGTCATAGGCCGCCCGCGCATGGAGCGGCCCGGCATAGACATAGCCCAGCAGCTCCCCGCCGGACGCCGCCGTCAGATAGGGGTATTTCTCCAGGGTGTGTGCAATGCGCCCGGCAAATTCCTCTACAGTGGGCGGGGTGTACTCGTAGGATATACAGGTGTTCTCCACATAGGGCGCGTATATGGCAAGGAGCGCCGCCGCGTCCTGGGGTGCCGCCGTGCGGATGGTAATGCCCTCCATGGCTCAAAGCTCCCTGTACATGGCCGGGGCGTCCGCCTTGGAGGCGTTTTCCGATATGGAGACCACCTCCACCCTTACGGTTCTGGCCCCGGTACGCAGCTCTATCACATCCCCCGGCTTGACCTCCCTGGACGCCTTGGCCGGGGCGCCGTTCACCGTGACCCGTCCGCCGTTGCACGCCTCGTTTGCCACCGTGCGACGCTTAATCAGTCGTGATACCTTCAGGTATTTATCCAGCCTCATGGCCGCTCCTCCTTATAAAATAGTCAATGCGGCGCGGAAGTCCCGCGCCGCATGGTTTTTTAGTCTAATTATTTCGCAACAGCGTCCTTCAGGGCCTTGCCGGCCTTGAACTGGGGAACCTTGGACGCGGGGATCTCGATCTCTTCCTTGGTCTTGGGGTTGCGGCCAATCCGGGCGCTCCGCTCCTTCACATCGAAAGCGCCGAAGCCCACGAGCTGAACCTTATCGCCGCTCTCCAGCGCCTCCGTAATGGCATCCAGGGTGGCATTAATCGCCTTCTCACAATCCTTTTTGGACAGCTCAGACTTTTCTGCCACTGCCGCAACAAGCTCCGCTTTGTTCATAATAAACCTCCTAAAATTTGACGGACACCCGTCTCTTTGGTATATAGAATTTGCTTCATAATGGGATTCCGCGATAGCAAAGTTCTTACATGAATAATAATGATGTTATGCCTTTTCCTCGGCCTTGGCCTGCTGCCACAGCTTGTCCTGCTCCGCCAGGGAAAGCTCCGGCAGGGCCTGTCCCCGCTCCGCAGCCAGGGTCTCCATCCGGCTGTACCGGCGGATAAAGCGGTCACAGGAGCCGTTCAAAGCCTGCTCCGGGTCGATTTTCAGCAGCCGCGCCAGATTCACCGCAGCGGCCAGCAGGTCGCCCAGCTCCTCCTCTACGCCCTCGCCGGAGGCAATGGCCTGATCCAGCTCGTCCAGCTCCTCCGACAGCTTCTCTCTCGCCCCGTGCCAATCCGGCCAGTCAAAGCCGTCCTTCCGGGCCTTGGACTGGATTTTTTCAGCCCGCCAAAGGGCGGGCAGGGCGTCGGCAATGCCGGACATGGCCCCAGCGGTGGACGCCTGGTGCTTTTCCTGCCGCTTCACGTCGTCCCAGCTTGAAAGGGCCTCCTCCGCGTCTGCGGCCTGGCGCTCGCCGAACACATGGGGGTGGCGGCGAATCAGCTTTTTGCAGGCCATGTCGCACACGTCGTCAAAGGTAAAGCCGCCCCGTTCCTCCTCCATTTCCGCGTGGAACAGCACCTGCATTTGCAGGTCGCCCAGCTCCTCCTGGAGGTTTTCCATGTCCTGGTGGTCGATGGCGGCAGCCACTTCATAGGCCTCCTCCAGCAGATTCCGGCGGATGCTCTCGTGGGTCTGGACTCTGTCCCATGGACAGCCGCCCTCTCCCCGCAGCAGCGCCATAATGGCGCGGTAGTCCTGAATGTCGTATTTGTCTTTGTACTGAAAATTTACCATACTTTCCCCTCTACTGCAATAGTAAAACGCAAAAAACTGGATTTTTCAACGGTTTTAACAAATTTGACTCAGTGAATATGGAGCAGTCTTGCGAGCTTTTCTCCCTTGGGAAACAGCTTCATATCCTCCAGGGTGATGGCCCGTGTGGCCACAATCATAATCACATACACCACCACGCCTGTCAGCACCGCCGCGAAAAACGGCGCTACCACGTTGAGGGGGCGGTTGGCGATCACTGTGTCCACGCCGCCCATCAGCCCGTGGAGCAGCGACCACACGGCCCAGGCCGACACGCCCATTACGCCAACGCTCAGTCCCGCCCGGCCAAATATCCGGCCCAGATTCATAGGCCGATCCATATGCCTTGCCATGAAAATCAGGTTCATGGTCAGCATAACCAGATAGCAGCACAGGGTTCCGATCGGCCCGCCGTAGACGTTGATGTTGGGATTTCCCACCAACACATAGGTGACGACAATCTTCACCGTGCCGCCGCACAAAATGGAAATCAGGGGCAGCCGCTCGTTGCCGTTGGCCGGAAGAATGGAGTTTGTCATAACGCTCATGGTCATAAAATAGCAGGTGATGCCAAGCTCCATCAGCAAAACGCTGCCCTGGCTGGCGGAGTTGGGATACAGCACCTCCATACACGGCTTCGCCAGCACCGCCATGCCCACCGCCATGGGGAGACACAGCAGGGTACACATCCGCATACCGCTTTCCGCCGTGTCGCACACGGCCTTTCTGTCCCCCCGCATACGGGCGGCGGATATGGCGGGCATAAGGCTCGCCACAAAGGGGGTAACAAAAGCGGAGGGAACGTTGTACACCGTCATGGCCTTGCCATAGGCCCCGTTGAGGACATAGGCGGCCTGGGCCGTATACCCGGCGGAGTTTTGCAGTTGGTTGAGGGTAATGGCGGAGTCGGCAAGCTGAATAAGGCTCATTACCGAGGTAGACAGGGTGATAGGAATCCCGATTCGCAGCAGATCCCAAAGAATCTTTTTGTTGGAGTCGGGTACATCCTGCGCCTCTGCCCTGGGCTTGACCTGGTACTTCCGATGGACGGCCACCTGCATATACAGCATAGCGGCCAGGGAGCTGACGGTCGTCCCCAGGATAGCCCCGGCGGCGCAGATTTCCAGGCTCTTGCCCATTTTGTACAGCACCCCGGCACAGATGAGTCCCACCAGCACCTTCACGCCGGTCTCCACCACCTGGGACACGGTGGAGGGAATCATATCCGCATGGCCCTGGGCATAGCCCCGGTAGGCAGCCGTCACGCACACCAGCACCACAGAGGGGGCCATAACGAAAATGCACCGGGACGCCTGCACATCCCCCACCAGGGATGCCAGCCCCGTGGGGAACAGCATCATAATCAGCGTTCCTGCCGCGCCCAGGCCCAGGAAGGTGGCGATGCCCACCCGGAAAACCCGGTAGACCTGCCGCTCCCTGTTCAGCGTGTCCGCCTCGGAAATCATCCGGCTCATGGCAACGGGGATTCCCGCCGTGGAGATGGTGAGAAACACGTTGTAGACCCGATAGGCCAGCTCAAAGTGGTTATAGCCCTCATCCCCCAGGATATTCCCCAGAGGAATCTTATAAATCGCGCCCAGGATCTTGATAATGACAATGCCGATGGTATAGATGGCTGCGCCATGCAAATAGTTTTGGCCTTTTTTCTCAGACATAAACGCTCCTTCACTCAGTATGCGGATAAACGAATATATGCCGGGACATCTTATAATAGACGCCGCTTCAAAGCATTAGGGCGGCTTGCGCCGCCCTAAGCTCAAGAGGTATGGTGTATTTTATCAGGTATGACGAACCGTGTCAATATATTTTGTCAGATCCAGCATCTTGTTGGAGTAACCCCACTCGTTGTCGTACCAGGCTACCAGCTTCACAAAGGTGTCGTTCAGGGCGATACCGGCCTTGGAGTCAAACACGCAGGTGTGCGGCTCTGTGCGGAAGTCCTGGGATACTACCTCCTCGTCGCAGTAAAGGATCTGGTCGGCCATGGGGCCGTCCGCCGCAGCCTTCACGGCGGCGCAGATCTCCTCATAGGTGGCGGGCTTCGCCAGCTTGCAGGTCAGGTCTACCACGGACACATCCCCGCAGGGGACGCGCATAGCCATGCCGGTCAGCTTCCCCTTCAGCTCCGGGATGACCTTGCCCACGGCCTTGGCCGCGCCGGTGCTGGTGGGAATGATGTTATCGAAGCAGCTACGGGCCAGCCGCCAGTTTTTCTTGTTGAAATTATCCACAATGTTCTGGCTGGCGGTGGCGGCGTGGATGGTGGTCATAAGCCCCTCCACAATGCCAAAGCTGTCGTTAATGACCTTCGCCAGAGGCGCCAGGCAGTTGGTGGTGCAGGAGGCGTTCGAGAGAACCTTGATGTCCGGGGTGAATTTCTCGTTGTTCACGCCCATAACGAACATGGGTGTGTCGTCCTTGGACGGGCCGGACAGAACCACCACCTGCGCCCCCGCGTCCAGGTGATCCTGAACGGACTCGGCGGTCAGGAACTTGCCGGTGCATTCCAAAACGTACTCCGCGCCCAGCTCGCCCCAGGGAAGCTCCGCGGGCTTGCGGCTGTTCAGCAGCGGCACACGCACGCCGTTTACGATGAGCGCGCTCTCGTCGCAGGACACTGTGCCGGGGAAGCGCCCATGCACCGTGTCGTACTTCAGGGAGTGAGCCAGTTGTTCCGGCGTCTTATCCGGGGCGTTGACGCCCACGAACTCCACGTCGCCCCGCTCGCACCCGGCGCGGAACACGAGACGGCCAATCCGTCCAAATCCGTTGATGCCAATTTTAACCATGATGTTGCCCTCCATTATAAAAATAGTCAAACATAATAATAAAAGCACAGGACTATCTTAGAGTATTATATCATCTTTGTCAAATTTTTCTACTATCTAAACGCCTTATTGGGAAAAAATTTTTCCCGTCCCCGGAGTAATCCGGGTGATTTCAACAAAATTCGGCATTTTTTCCAAAAATGATTGCCCTTTTCGCCGGGATTTGCTATGATGTATTGCAGATGGCCGCCGGGATTACGTCAGTGAGGGAATCCGTCCACAACATGAATAGCATAGTAATAGTAAAGGAGTCTGCCTCATAAAAGAGAAGTATGACTATGAATATACAGCCTGAAGCCCTTGGTGCGCTGTTTGAGATGAGCCGCGACCCTGTATTGGGCATACAAGACAACCTCATCTCCTTTGCAAACCCAGCCGCTGCGGCCCGTTTGGGTCTCCGCTCCGGCGACCCGGCCAGGCGCGCCCTGCCGGACTATATCCTTTCAGACCCATCAGACCGGTTTATTACCTCTATCGACATAAACGAACAGCAGGCCGCGATAAGCGCTGCCCGACAGGACGGGTTTACCCTGGTCTATATCGTTCTTCAGGAGGAGGAACGCCCCGTCCCCCCGCTCGCCCCGCCCTCTGAGGAGATGGGAACCGCGCGGATGTCGATAAAAATCGCCCATGAACTGGTCGTCTCACGCGTGGCCGGCGGAGAAAACCACCAGCTCAG
>JAJQFY010000048.1 GCA_021200935.1 Oscillospiraceae bacterium | reverse complement strand
TTCCTGAACCTGCTGGCCCAGGAGGTAGTCAAGACCGGCGTGAAGCCGGAGTTTGAGGTCTTCGACACCGGCCATATCGACTCCGTCATGTACTATGTGAACAAGTGGAACATCCCCCAGCCGCCCCACATTCAGTTCATCATGGGCGTGGGCGGCTCTGCCCCCGGCACCGCCCAGTCCCTGGCCTGGATGGTGGATCATCTGCCCGAAGGCGCAACCTGGTCTGTCTCCGGCATTGGCAAGGCCCATATGCCTATGATGCTGGCCGGTCTGGCCCTTGGCTGCGACGGCCTGCGGGTGGGCCTGGAGGACAACATCCTCTACGGCAAGGAGCCTGACGGCAAGAAGATTATCGCCACCAACGTCATGCTGGTGGAGCGGGCCGTGGAGCTGGCCCAGATCGCTGGCCGCACCATCGCCACGGCGGAGGATGCCCGCGAGATTCTCGGCATTACCCGCCACTGCCTCCGGGACGGCAAGACCGAGCCGGTCTCCGTTTCCCTGTAATTTAATTTGCAAAAACAGGCCGCGTCTGCTAAGATGATAGCAGACGCGGTTTTCTATTACATGATACAAATATTTTATGAGGTGAGCATATGACTGAAACGACTATACAGGTACGTTATCCCGATTTAGACCCTATGGGTATTGTCCACCACGCCGTCTATCCCGTCTGGTATGAAATCGCCCGGATGGAGCTTTTGCAAAACGCCGGTTTCCCCTGGCCTAAACAGCACGAGCTGGGCATTGACCCGGTGATGGTCAGCCTGAACCTGGAATACCTGGCCCCCGTCCGCTACCCCGGCGAGGTGGTAATAAAATCCCAAATCATCCTGGCCGAGCCGAAAAAACTGAAAATACGCTATGAGTGCTTCTCCGAAAACGGCACCGTCTGCAACAACCGCGCCGAAAGCTTCCACATCTGGTGCCGGAACATGAAAAGCCTGAACCTCCAGGAGGCCGAGCCGGAAATCTTCGCCGGGCTGGTTGAGGCGGCTGGAAATTCCTGATCTTATACACTTTTAAAAATATCCCCCAGTCCCTCCTGCAACTCAGGCAGGAGAGGATTGCCATGCCCCTTGGGCGTCAGAAACGCCAGACTAAGGCGGGCATATTCTGTCGGAAGCGGCAGTGTTTGCAGGCGGGGATTCGCCAGCTTTGCCACCACCGAGGCAGGGAGAATAGCAGCGCTCTCGCCGGTCTCAATAATTGCAGTCATGTCCTCCAAACTCTCGCAAAAACGAATCTGCGGCTCCAAGGCCAGGTCACTGAGAATACGAATAATATGATACAGCCCTTGTAACTCCCTGTCAACAAGGATAAGCCCCCGATTCATGATGACATCAGCATGGTCGCCGTCCCGGTGCGTGTTCCCGCTTCGGAAAGCCAACAGCATCTCCTCCCCGCCCAAAATGGTCTGAGAAATATCGCTTTTTGGCTCCATTTCCCTGTCCAATACCAGGGCGCAGTCCAGCGTATGAGCGGAAAGCCCCTTTATCAGCTGCTGATATTCCTGCGTGTGCAACAGAATACGTATGCCAGGATGACGCCGCCGCATGGCGTACAGAAACTCGGTCACAGCCAGCCGTCTGTCAGGGCTTGCCAAAGCGCGGGAATCCGTGCCAATGGAGAGCGTGTGGCCCTCATTCGCATCCGGCGTGGCGTCCCGCACCTCCGGCAGTAGCTTTTCCCAGCGAGAAATCAAATCCTTGGCACTGGCACACAGGGCGCGGCCTGCCTCCGTCAGCTCTACCTTCCGGGTGGTGCGGGTAAACAGGGGCAGGCCCACCTCCTGTTCCAGCTCCATAATCTGTCGCGACAGCGCCGATTGGGACAGATAAACGCTGTCCGCTGCCCGGCTGAAATTCAGCGTATCCGCCACAGCGATAAAATACCGAAGCTGCCGTATTTCCATAAGCACATCGCCTCCATTATAAGCATACCAGAGGTTGGATCCGAAAGCAAGAAGATTTATGCATCGAGAACATAAATCTTCTTTTTTCATGTGGAACTGAGATTGCGAATGATTCGGTTTATACGCTAAGATAAAGCCAGAAAAACAGGGAGGCTTTACCATGAACCAATCTTTACAGGCACTGTATAATGAGAAAAAACGTACCATTGGGGAGATATTATCCACCATCCGCTCTGGGGATGTGATATTTACCTCCAACAACTATTCCGAGCCAGCAGAAATTCTCTCCCATCTCCATGAAATAGCCCCTCAGGTGGAGGATGTAAAGGTCTGGAAGGGACGTTCTGGTCCTTTTCCCTTTATGATAGACCCCAGCATGAAGGGGCATATTGAGATGTATACCTATTTCTTCGGCCCCACATTCTATCGCAACTCAAAACCCATGGGACTGGTGGACTTTGTGCCGGCAGATTTGGCCAGCTATTTCACCGTGGCGGTGTCCGGCCATCCCGCTAATGTGAATATTACAGCCGTCACTCCCATGGACGAAAACGGCAACTTCCATCTGCCCATGAACAATGCGGCAGACGGCCTCGCCATGCTGGATGCGGTGGAAAGACACAAGACCGTTATTCTGGAAGTAAACCCTAACCTCCACAAAATGCACGGAGCAGTAGCAATTAATATTCGGGACGTGACCATGCTGACAGAGGTGAACAGGCCGGAATTTATACTTCAATCTATAAAACCGACGGCGCTGGAGCGGCAGATTGGTCAGGCCGTAGCGGATCTGGTACACGACGGGGACACTATTCAGCTTGGTATCGGCGGGATTCCCAACGCAGTGGGAATGTTTTTAAAGGAAAAGCGCGACCTGGGGATTCATTCGGAGATGTTCACCACCTCCATGATGGAGCTTATCCAGGCCGGGGCCGTCACAGGGCAGAAAAAGACCTACGACAAGGGCCTGCATGTCTGCGCCTTCGCGGAGGGGACAAAGGAACTGTACTCCTTCCTCCAATCCAGGGAAGACTGCATCATCCGTGCCGGATCTGAGGTAGTAGACCCCTTCAACATTGCCCGACAGGAGAACATGGTGTCTATCAACACCCTGGTGGAAATAGACCTAACCGGCCAGGTGTGCGCGGAGTCTGTAGGGCCGAAGCAAATATCCGGCTCCGGCGGCAGCTTCTGCTTCGCCTACGGCGCTTACCGCTCCAGAGGTGGGCGGAGCATATTGGCTTTCCCCTCCCGTACCAGCAAGGGAAAAAGCAAAATTACCGCCAGCCTGACCTCTGGCGCCGTTGTCACCGTGCCGAGAAATTATGTAGATTATGTTGTCACGGAATACGGCACAGCCCGCTTAAAGGGAGCAACGCTCTCCGAACGTGCCAGCCAGCTCATAGCCATCGCCCATCCCGACGACCGCCCCGCCCTGACCGAACAGGCCAGAGCGCTGCAAATTCTATAAGTCTCTCAAGAAACGGAAGCCGGTCTTTTACGAAACACAACACACATAATACCGGCCAGAACAACGAAGCAGACGGCGGCAATTCGGTAGGAGGGAACATAGCCTATGTACTCGATGAGAAAGCCCCAGAACGCCGCGCCCAGGCCGATGGCGGCGTCGAAGGCGAGATAGAACATGGCGTTTGCCATGCCCTTCCGCTCCTGGGGCGCAGTGCGGACGGCCTCATAGCCCATGGCCATCCAGACCAGGCCGTGGCCCGCGCCGTATAAAACGCCCATGGCAATCACCGCCGCCGCGCTTTCCGCGTGGGGCAGGCCAAGGCAGAGCAGAATCATCGACCCATAAGCGGGCAGCAGAAAGGCCAGATGGGAGCATTTTCCCACAAATCGGGAAAATGCCAGACGCAGCAGCACGATGACCACCGCGCTGACGGCAAAAAACGCCCCTGGCACCCACGCTGCAAAGCCCCGAGACACCTTTAGATACGGCGTAGCGAAGCACATCATGCTCACAATGCAGAACAAGGATGCAAATTCAACGAGGGCAGCCCGCAGGGCCGTCTTTTCAATGATATTTTTCAGACCAGGGCGGGACTGCGCCTCCTTCGGTTTCTCCACCCTGGGCATTTTTTTGCACTTTTCATAGTTCACGCACAGCGCCATAACAACGCCCAGCAGCCCACAGGCCGCCACGCCATAAAAAGAACAGCGGTTTCCCAGCAGCCCCACAAGAACCGAGGCCAGGGCAGGGCCAATAGCGCCAGCCACGGACTGGCTCATGCCAAAGTATCCAATGCCCTCTCCCAACCGGCTGGGCGGTATCACATCCAGGGAGGCCGTGTTGTTGGCCGTGGAGGCCACAGAATAGCCCACGCCCTGCAAAATACGCCCCAGAAACAGGGCCGCAAGAACGGGAACAAGTCCGCAAAAGGCGCTGGCCGCAAGAAAAATGACACAGCCTGTCACCATAACGGCCCGCCGGGGAAAACGGTCGGAGAGGTTCCCCGCCACAGGACGGGTCAGACAGGCCGCCAGGGTATACACTGTGGACAGCAGGCCGGTTATGGCCGTATTGCTGCCCAGATCCTCAATGACAAACAGCGGAACAATAACTGTGAGCATATTCATGCCCGTATACAGCATCAGCGCCATAGCGAACAGGAGGACGAAATCCTTTGTGACGATTTTGGGCGTGCCTCTGTCCGGCGCTGTGTTCACGGGTTTATCCATATCCATTTTGCCCCTTTCTCATGTCCCATTCCATGCAATCAAAACACGACCTCGCTTTTGCAGTTGCGGAGCATGAGGGCGCGCAGCTCTGTTTCGGGGTCGGCGGAGTCGTAGAGGATGTCGTAGAGGCACTGGCATATGGGCATTTCGGCTCCCAGCTTCGCCGCAAGCTCCCGTATGCTTCGGGCGGCGTAGTAGCCCTCTACCACCGCGCCGATCTCCTGCAATGCCTGCTCCGCCGGAGCGCCCTTGCCGATGAACAGACCGGCCCGGTAGTTCCGGCTGTGGGTGGAGGTGCAGGTGACAATCAGGTCGCCCATCCCGGCCAGGCCGTAGCAGGTGACGGGGTCGGCCCCGGATTTTTGGCATAAAACACTAATTTCCGCCAGGGCGCGGGTCATAAACAGCGCCCGCGCATTATCCCCCAGGGCCAGGCCGTCGATAATGCCGCAGCCCAGAGCGACGATGTTTTTCGTGGCGCCGCACAGCTCCACACCGGCCACATCCTGCGTGCTGTAGACCCGGAACATCTCGCTCATAAAGACGCCCTGCACCAGCTCCGCCGTGGCCCTGTCCTCACAGGCGGCCACGCAGCCGGTAGCCATCCGGCGGGAGACCTCCTCCGCGTGGGAGGGGCCGGACAGCACCGCCACCGGGCAGCTCTCCCCCACCGCCTGGCGGATAATCTGGCTCATACGCAGGTTGGTCTCCGGCTCCAGGCCCTTGGTGGCGGAAACGATAACGGTTCCCGGCCTTATGTAGGGTGCCACCGTCTCCGCCGTCTGGCGCAGGGCGTAGGACGGGGTGACAAAAACCGCCAGCTCCGCCCGCTCCGCCGCCGAGGGGTCGGAGGTAATCTCCAGCTCCGCCGGGAGGCGAACCCCGGCCAGGGAGGGGTTTTTCCTTTTGGCCCGCAGCAGGGCCGCCTTCTCCTCCCGGCGGCTCCAAAGGGTGACATGGTGTCCGTTTCCGTGCAGCAGCAGGGGCAGGGCCGTTCCCCACGCCCCGCTGCCGAATACGATGATTTGCATACCGCGCCTTTCTGTCTCTCATCCGCGATTCTATCGCGGATGGCGTTTATTCCCAGGTTTTCCAGACCTCCGGGCAGTAGCCCACAGTGGCCTGCTTGCCGTTGCGGACAAGGGGGGTGTTCAGAAGCTCCGGGTCGTTATACAGTGCCTCCAGCTTATCCTCGGCGTAGGCCAGGTATGTCACCTCCGGGGCGCTGCTCATGGCGTCAAGGCCCACGGCGTTTTTCACACTGTTCAGCTCGCCCCGGCTCATGCCGTAGCGCTGGATGTCCACATACTGAAACTTTATCCGCCGCTCCTTGAAATACCGCTGGGCCTTTTTTGTGTCGAAGCACTTGTTTTTCCCGAATATCTGTATATTCATGGCCGTTACACTTCCATGATAACAGGAAGAATCATGGGACTGCGGCGCGTCACCTTATAGAGGTAGCCGGAGAGCTGGGTCTTGACCTTGGCCTTGATTTCAGACCAGTCGGTAATATGCTGCCGCTCACAGGACTGGATGCTCTCATACACCACCCGGCGCATTTCCTCCATCAGGTGGGCGTTGTCCTTTACATAGACAAAGCCCCTGGTGATAATCTCCAGGTCGGAAATCATGGTGCCGTCCTGGGTGGGCATAGTCATCACCACCACCAGCATACCGTCCTGGGCCAAATGCTGCCGGTCACGGAGGACGATGTTCCCCACGCCGCCTTCGTCCGTTCCGTCCACCAGCACCCGGCCAGAGGGGACGGTTCCGTTTTTCTGCACCTTCTTGGGGGTCAGCTCAATGACCTCCCCAATGCCCGCAATGACGATGTGGGTTTTGTCTATGCCCATCTCCTGGGCCAGTTCCGAATGGCGGCAGAGCATACGATGCTCCCCGTGGACGGGAATGAAGAATTTCGGCTTCGTCAGGGCCATCATAATCTTCTGCTCCTGCTGGCAGGCGTGGCCGGACACATGAATGTCCATGGAGCGGTCATAAATGACCTCCGCGCCCTTCCAGAACAGCTCGTCTATCACCTTTGTCACCGTCCGCTCGTTGCCGGGAATGGCGGAGGCGGAGATGATGACCCGGTCTCCGGCGGTAATCTTCACCTGCCGATGCTCAGAAAAGGCCATGCGGTACAGGGCGGACATATTCTCCCCCTGGCTGCCGGTGGAAATAATGACCACCTTAGAGGGGGGCAGGCCGTTTAAGCGGTTGATATCCACCAGGATATCCTTGGGGACGGTCATATACCCCTCCTCCACCGCCAGCTTTACGGCGTTTTCCATGCTGCGGCCTGTGATGCCAACCTTCCGCTTATAGCGGGCGGCGCAGTCGATGACCTGCTGGATGCGGTGGATATTGGAGGCAAAGGTGGTGACAATAATGCGCTTGTCGCACCCCCGGAACAGCTTGTCCATGCTCTCCCCTACATGATGCTCGGAGTCGGAATAGCCGGGCCGCTCCACGTTGGTGGAATCGGACAGGAGGGCCAGTACCCCCTCCTCCCCCAACTGGGCGAAGCGGTGGAAATCAAACACCCCGCCCTCGATGGGGGTCAGGTCAATCTTGAAGTCGCCGGTGTGGATAACCGTACCCACCGGCGTTTTTATCGCCACGGCCACGCTGTCCGGGATGGAGTGGTTCACATGGATCAGCTCGCAGGTGAAGCAGCCCACATGGAACACATCCCCGGCGGAATGGGTGATCAGCTTCACCTTGTCCGCCAGACGATGCTCCTCCAGCTTGAGGCGCACCAGTCCCGCCGTCAGGCGGGTGGCATAGACCGGGCAGTCCAGCTTGCTCATCACATAGGGCATGGCCCCGATATGATCCTCGTGGCCGTGGGTCAGCACAATGCCCCGCACCCGCTCCTTGTTCTGAATAAGATAGGAGATGTCCGGGATGACCACGTCGATGCCATGCATATCCTCATCGGGAAATCCCATGCCGCAGTCCACAACCAGAATGTCCTTCCCGTATTCATAGACATACATGTTCTTGCCGATCTCATCCAGACCGCCAAGCGCAAATATTTTCAGTTTTTGTGCCATTACAAATTCCAATTCTCCTTTATTATGTATAAATAACGCATTATAACAGCGGGCCGGTTTTCCCTGCCCGTTTAATCATACCCTTTTTCCCGATAAACAAGACCTGTCTGCCTGCACATAAACATAAGGCGAAAGGCGAACAGACCAGGCCGCCACCCCCTCATCCGCGATGAAAATCGCAGAGGAGCATTACATATCCCGTCGGCCCTCCAAGGCCCGTACCAGGGTGGCGTCGTCCGTAAACTCCAAATTGGAGCCTACCGGGATGCCATAGGCCAGCCGCGTCACCCGGACGCCGAAGGGCTTCAGAAGCCGGGAGATATACATAGCCGTGGCGTCCCCCTCTGTATCCGGGTTCGTGGCCATAATGACCTCCTGTATCTCTCCCTCAGACACGCGCTTCACAAGCTCGGTGATGCGGATATCGTCCGGCCCCACATGGCTCATAGGCGACAGGACGCCGTGCAGAACGTGATAGACCCCGTTATACTCCCGGCTCCGCTCCAGGCTGGCCACATCTCTGGCCTCCGCCACCACGCAGACCACGGAGCGATCCCGCTTGCCGTCCGCGCAGATGGAGCAGACCTCCCCGTCTGTCAAATTTTGGCAGACAGGGCAGGTGTGAACCCGCTGTCTCGCCGTCAGGATGGCCTGGGCAAACGCCTCCGCCTCCCCCTCCGGCAGACCAAGCACATGAAACGCCAGCCGCTGGGCGCTTTTCCGGCCAATGCCGGGGAGCGCCGCGAAGCGGTCAATCAGTTCTTCAAAGGACGCTGGAAAAAACGACATAACGCACCCTCACCTGTTCCGCAGGGCCTGAATCCGGGCGGCCCGGTCGGCGGCCCCAAACACGGCGCTGCCCGCCACAAGGACATTCGCCCCGGCCCGCAGGGCCACAGGAGCCGTCTCCGGCCCGATGCCGCCGTCTACCTCCAGATCGCAGGCAGGGTTTATCTCATCCAGACGCGCCCGCAGGGCGGACAACTTCTGC
>JAJQFY010000178.1 GCA_021200935.1 Oscillospiraceae bacterium | reverse complement strand
TGCTTTTGCAGCCACCCTGGCGGTGTTTTGTGTTTGAGCGTTTTGATACAGCCCCGCGTCGGTCAGGGGCTTTCTTCGCTTTCCACCCCGAACCCGCTCCGCTGGGCTTCGGGGTGGGATGTACGTTTTGGTACGCTGGCGCATCTTACGGACGGCTCGGGGCAGTCTCCTGAAGACGGTGGAGCCACGCATAGCGCGGGCAGACGCGTCGGTCAGGGGCTTTCTTCGCTTCCACCCCGAACCCGCTGCGCTGGGCTTCGGGGTGGGATGTACGTTTTGGTACGCTGGTGCGCCTGTTTGCGGCTCAGGGCATCCCCTGAGGACGGGTTTATCCCTGTGGGGATGGGGCGGTTTGCTCTTTCAGGCGGTATTCGTAAACGAGGGATTTGTTCGCGGAACCGTCCTGAAACGGCTTGGAGGCGACTAAGCTAAGGCCGCGCTTGTCGTAAAACTGGTAGGTTGCAAGGGTGTTGGTAAACAGCCGGACGGTGTCTGCGCCCTCCGCCTGCGCCTTGCTTAGAAACTGACGGAGCAGGGCGGTACCAAGGCCCCGCCTGAAATCCATCCTGGAGCATAGGGCGACAAGCTCCAAATCGCATTTTCCAAACATTTCCTTCTCCCGCTGCTGAAGCTGGGAAAGGAACCCGTCGAGCTGTGCTTTGAAGGGAGCCGACAGCTTGTACATCCTCAAATAAAACTTGAAAAACATCCGGCACCAGACGCCATAGTGCTTTTTGGCAGCATAGGTGCTGGCGAGCTTTTTGTCAAATTCCGGGCTATATTTACCGCTGATGAAGCCGACCACCTTTTTGCGCTCATCCTCTGCGACAAGGGTGAAGTTGCACTTTTCCAGCAGCACCTGAACGTACTCCCGCAGGAAAGCATTGTCATTCTCGCGGATGGGGCAGGTAAAAAAGCTCTCATAAAGACATACGGCGCAGTCGGCAAGGTCAGATTCCTGGTATGGACGAACGTGAAACATAATAATCTCCTCTCTGAAATAGATACGTTGATGGCAGCAGCGGAAGGCAAGGTCAAATGGTTAGGTAAAACTAACCAATGCCTATAGTATACAATACAACCGGGAGAAATTCAAGAGCCTTTCCCAAGTCCCGGTTTTCCCTTACCGGGGTGAGCTTTGCCGTTCCCTATGGATCTGTTGTGGGTTTCGTGGGGGAAAACGGGGCGAGCAAGACCACTGCATGGGATGTATTTTGAATACCCTGTACCGGGACGGGGGGACAATTCGGCTGTTTGGCCGGGAAATGATTCCTGCCCTTCAGGGCGGAAGGCGCTTCTGCATTCAACAGGGGCCGGCTTGTTGACTTTTTGGGGGCGAGCGGCTATAATAAATTTATATTCATTATCCGATCACGGGAGGGGGCCTGGGCCATGACAAGAAAACACCGCGCTGCGGCGCTTCTGATGGCGCTGGTTCTGGGGCTGGTCATGCTCCTTTCCGCTCTCTATATCATTGAAAACGCTGACCACGACTGCGTCGGCGACGGCTGCCCTGTCTGTGAGCGGATCGCGGCCAGCGAGACCATGCTGCGGAGCGTCACCCTGGCGGCAGCCGCCGTGACAGCGGCCCTGGTCTTTCTGTCCTGCGCCCTGACCGCCTGCGTGGGCCGGGGGTTCCGCTGCTTTCATACGCCGGTGTCTCTAAAGGTGAAGCTCTCTAATTAAATCAGCCAATGCTGCAAGGGGGATAGGTCTGCCCAGGGGCAGACTGCCTCGGTGCGTCCGCACGGAGGGTACCCTTGTATTTTTGCGCCAAAATTTCCTGAAATGCTAAATTGCTGATTTGATTGGAGGCTGTTTATGATACGCAAAATAATTTCTCTGACCCTTTGCTTTCTGCTGCTGGCGGGGGTTGTCAGCGGCTGCGGCGGGGATTCCGACGGCGGCCAGACAGAGACGGAGGCCATCAGCGTCGTCGTCACCATCTTCCCGGAGTACGACTGGGTGCGGGAGATTGTGGGCGAGGCCGGGGATCATGTGGTGCTGACTATGCTCCTGGACAACGGGGTGGATCTCCACAGCTACCAGCCCACGGCGGCGGACATTGTGCGGATTTCCACCTGCGATTTGTTCCTCTATGTGGGGGGCGAGTCGGATGAATGGGTGGAGGACGCCCTGGCGGAGGCCGCCAACGAGGACATGGTGGTTATCAGCCTCCTGGATGTGTTGGGGGATTCCGCCAAGGAGGAGGAGCTTGTGGAGGGCATGGAGGCCGAGGAAGAGAAGGCCGATGAGGAGCCTGAATACGATGAACACGTCTGGCTCTCCCTGAAAAACGCCCAGGTGCTGTGCCAGTATATTTCCGACCGGCTCTGCGAGATAGACCAGGAAAACAGCGAAACATACGCTGCCAACGCGGCGGCGTATATTGAAAAGCTCAGCGTGCTGGACGGGGAATACGCGGACGCTGTATCCGGCGCGGCCAGAACCACCCTGCTTTTTGGGGACAGGTTCCCCTTCCGCTATCTGGCGGACGACTATGGGCTGACATATTACGCGGCCTTCGCGGGCTGCTCCGCCGAGACGGAGGCCAGCTTTGAGACCATCGCCTTCCTGGCCGGAAAGGTGGACGAGCTTGGTCTGACCACGGTTTTGACCATCGAGGGGTCAGACCAGAAAATCGCGGAAACCATTGTCTCCGCGGCGGCCAGCGAGGATGTGCAGATCCTCTCCCTGGATTCCATGCAGTCCACCACCGCCGCCGACGCGGAAAAGGGGGGCGACCTATCTCTCCATTATGGAGAGCAACCTGGACGTGTTGGCCCAGGCGCTGAATTAGGGGGGCAGAGCCATGTCTTTGCTCACTTGTCAAAGCCTGTCACTGGGGTATGACGGGCATGTGATTGTCCGTGACTTGAGCTTTTCCATAGAGCCGGGGAGCTACCTGTGTATTGTGGGGGAAAACGGCTCCGGCAAAAGCACCCTGGTGAAAACCATCCTGGGCCTGATGCCCCCTGTGTCCGGCCAGGTGCTGACAGGGGACGGCCTGCGGCAGAATCAGATTGGCTACCTGCCCCAGCAGACAGAGGTGCAGAAGGATTTTCCCGCCTCTGTGTGGGAGATTGTGCT
This sequence comes from Oscillospiraceae bacterium, assembly GCA_021200935.1. Taxonomy (GTDB): domain Bacteria; phylum Bacillota; class Clostridia; order Oscillospirales; family Oscillospiraceae; genus CAJOIG01. The sequence goes on along the minus strand of JAJQFY010000178.1, from coordinate 5,711 downwards.
GTCCGGCTGCCAGAGCCGATGCGGGCTGCGCCCCTTTTACAATAGGGCGGAGAAGGCGCGGGCGCGGGCCGCCATGGAGCGGCTTCATATTGAAGACCTGTCCGGGCGCTGCTACCGGGATCTCTCCGGCGGGCAGCAGCAGCGGGTGCTGCTGGCCAGGGCGCTGTGCGCCACGGAGGCGCTGCTGCTTCTGGACGAGCCGGTGACAGGGCTTGACCCTAAGGCCGCCGCCGACTTCTACCAGATGATTGACGGACTGAACCATGACGACGGCATTACGGTCATCATGGTCTCTCACGACATACAGGCGGCCATTCGCTGCGCGAGCCATATCCTGCACCTGGGGGACGGGGGGTTTTTCGGCACCAGGGAGGCATATCTTGCCAGCGACGTGGGCAGGCTGTTCGCCCAGAGGGGAGGCGGCGGGCCATGAGGCTTATGGAAACCCTGTCCCTTTATTGGCAGTACCCCTTCGTGCGGTATGCCCTGATTGTGGGGACGCTGATCGCCCTCTGTTCCTCCCTTCTGGGCGTCACCCTTGTGCTGAAGCGGTTCTCCTTTATTGGGGACGGCCTGTCCCATGTGGCCTTCGGGGCCATGGCCGTGGCGGCGGTTCTCAATCTCACAAACGATATGCCCCTGGTGCTGGCCGTCACCCTGGCGGCGGCGGTGCTGCTTCTGCGGACGGGGCAGAACACAAAAATCAAGGGGGACGCCGCCATCGCCATGATTTCCGTGGGGGCGCTGGCCATCGGGTATCTGCTGATGAACCTGTTTTCCACCAGCTCCAACCTCTCCGGCGACGTTTGCAGCACCCTGTTCGGCTCCACCTCCATCCTCACCCTGACCCAGGGGGAGGTGTGGCTGTGTGTGGTTCTCTCCCTATTGGTGGTGGGGGCCTTCGTGCTTTTTTACAACAAGATTTTCGCCGTGACCTTTGACGAGAGCTTTGCCAGGGCCACGGGGACGAGAGCGGGCCTTTATAATCTTATCATTGCGGCCATCGTGGCCGTGATCATCGTGCTGGCTATGAATCTGGTGGGGTCGCTGCTGATCTCCGCCCTGGTCATCTTCCCGGCCCTGTCGGCCATGCGGGTGTTTAAGACCTTTTTGAGCGTGACGGTCTGCTCGGCGGTGATTTCGGTGGTGTGTACCCTGCTGGGGATGCTGGCGTCCATCCTGGCGGGAACGCCGGTTGGTTCCACCATCGTAGCCGTGGACATTGCGGGATTTTTGCTGTTTTCAGCCATCGGCAGAATAGGAGGAAAGAGATAGCATGAAAAAGCTTACGATTTTGCTGGCCGCCCTGCTGCTGTTGTGGGCGGTGTCCGCCTGCGGGGCCGGAGATACAGCGTCCGCCGGAACGTCCAGCCTGGATGTGGATCTGACCGCTCTCAGCAGCACCATGGTCTACGCGGAGGTTTATAACATGATGTACACCCCGGACGATTATATGGGAAAAACCGTCCGCATGACCGGCACCTTTGCGGTGTATGAGGGGGAGGGCCGAAACTATTACGCCTGCATTGTGGCGGACGCCGCCGCCTGCTGCTCCCAGGGCATTGAGTTTGTGCTGGATGGGGACTATTCCTACCCGGAGGATTACCCGGCGCTGGGCAGCACCATCACCGTCAGCGACGTGTTTGACACCTATTATGAAGGGGAATATATGTATGTCCAGCTTATAGACGCCGCGATGGAATAATGCCGGGCGGCGCAAATGAACTTTGTACCCACAATATAGAGGAGAGACGGCGCGGCCTGGAGCCAAAATCCCCGCCGTCCCAGCATAAAAGAAGGGCTGTACCAGCGCTTGCCGCGCCGGTACAGCCCAAGCTGTTTGTGCGTCTATGGATTATTGAGCCAGATACTCCTCATAGGTCATGCAGGTATAGAGGGCGTTGATGGCGCCGTACATGGTGCCGTCCTCCAGGCCGGTGTAATCCTCCTCCTGGGCCTCGGCCAGCTCGCTGATGAGCTGGTTATACAGGTCGGTGGTGGTGTCGGTGTTCACCAGGTCGGTCAGGTAGGCGATGTAGCCCTCCCAATCCCCCTCGGAGGCGGCGGCCTCAAAGGAGACGTCGTTGTCTCCGGCGGCCTCACCGGCGAACTCGGCCTCATAGATGGCCTTGGCCGCGGCAATGATGGCCTCATCCACCACGTCGGAGCCTTCCATGATCCACTCGCCGTCCACGATCTCGCAGTCGATCTGCTTGGAGGTGTCGGCAATATAGATGGAAACAGTACCGTCGCCCATGGCGAACTCCACGCTGGAGAAGGGCAGAACCATGCCGTCGCCCACGTCCACGTCGAAGGGCTCATAGCTGTAATCGGCCTCGAAGGCGGCGGCAGCCTCTACCTCCACCTCAGCGGCCTCGCCGATCACGGGGGCGGCGATCTCCGCGTCGCCCTCCTCGCGGGCGGGAGCCTCCGCGCCGGTGATGACGATCTCGCCCTCATAGGTACCGGCGGCGATTTCCGTCTCCACGCCGTCCACGGTCATTACAAGGCCCATGCCCATAACGGTAGAGGTCTCGTCGATGGTCAGGCTGGTCAGGTAGTTGGTGCCTGTCACCATCCAGGTGGAGCCGTTGGTCAGGGTCAGGCTGACGGGGTTGTTCACAGTGGGGGCGGAGATGGCGTCCTCACGCAGATACATGGTGTAATCCCAGGTGCCGGAGGAGCCGTCGATGGTGCCGGTGTAATAATCCAGGGCGAACTCAGTCTCTTCCAGGGCGTTGCCCTCGGCGTCGGTGTGATAGGCCCAGGCGGAGGAGATCTCACCGCTGACCTCGGCGTTGTCCAGGGTCACGTTCAGGCCCACCGCGTCGGCGGTGGAGGCGTTATAGATGTTGCCCTGCACCACGGAGTTGGAGATGGAGACCTCGCTGGCGGTGCCGGTCTGCTCCAGCACGTCCTGGGACAGATACTCCTCATAGGTCAGGTCGGTGATGGTGTTGGACGTCTCGGCGGGGCCGCCGGCGTTATCGTCAGAGTTGGTCTGAAGAACCAGGATGTCCGCGCCGTTCCCGGCCAGGGACACGTCCACGTTGTCCAGGGTGATGACGGTGCTGTAGGTACCCTGGGTCTGGATGGCGGCGAAGATGTTCTGAATGTCAAAGCTGGAGTCGCTGACGGTCAGGGTGCCGGTGCCGGTGCCGTTGCCGCCGGAGTGGAGCAGGAAACCAATGCGGCCAGACCAGCCGTAGCTGTTGTCGCTCATGCTGATGGTGCCGGTGGTGATGATGCCCAGGTAGTCAGGGGAGTACCAGGCGCTGCCGTAGGCGTAATCCAGCACGCCGGAGTCGGCATAGGCCACGTAGCCGGAGGTCTCGCCGTAGCGGCCCACGGTGACGTACCAGGTGGTGCCGTTCACGTCATAGGTGAAATCATAGTCCTCGGTCTCCTCGTCGGAGGCGGTGCCGACCACGGCTACCGTGGCGTTGGAGACAAGGGCGGTGGTACCGGCGGAGCCGGAGTCGGTGGACAGAACGGCCCAGCCGTTGGAGACCACCAGGGAGTTTGTAAAGGTGTTGGTGCCAGCGCCGCAGGCCAGGGTGGTGCGGATGTTGCCCTCAATGCCAAGGGCGAAGGGGCACTGCTGCATCATGGGGACAGCGTAGTTGTCCTCAGTGTCGTAGGGGTTCGCGTTCTCGTCGTTTTCGGAGATGAAAACGGAGTCGTTTACGTAGGTCTGGGAGGAGCCGCCGGTGTACAGACCGCTGCGGATAACGCCGGTGCTGTATACCACGGAGCGGTTGATCTCCACCTGGGAAGCGCCTGCCACAACGATACCGGCGCCCCAGCCGTTGAAGTCGTCGCCGCCAGCGCCCACGAAGGACAGGGTGGCGTCGTTGATGGCGTACTCAGAGTCGCTGATATAGATGCCGGTGAAGTAGTCGCCCTGAGAATCCACCACCACGCCGTTGGCCTCGGTGTCGGAGACCTCGCCGTCGAGCTGGGCGGCGGTGACGGACTTGGCCTCGTCATAGGCGCCGTTCGAGATATAAATGGCGGAGGTGTAGTAGAAGGAGCCGAAGGAGGACTGGGCCTTGTCCGCGCCGATGGGAGCGCCGGTGTTGCTGTTGGAGTCGCCCTTTTCCACCAGGGTGATCTCCACCTCGCCGGAGAAGCTCTCGCCCTCGGCGTTATAGAGGCCTACCTGCACCCCGTCCACAGTCAGGACGGCGGTATAGGTGGTGTAGTCCACGTCTATCTCCCCGCCGTCATAGACGATCTTGGTGATGCTGGTGAACAGGGTGGAGTCCACATAGCCCGCGTCGGTAAACTCCTCCGCGTATTCAATGGCTTCAATGGTCAGAGCGCTGCCAGCCCAGTGGGTCTCGTCCACCTGGGCGAAATCGCCCGCGGCGGCAGTCTCAGCGCTGGCCTCGCCGCTTGCCTTGCTGCTGGCGAATGCCCCCATGGACAGCACCAGGCAGAAAACAAGCAGAAGGGCCAAAATTCTGGGGAATCTCTTCATGTGTGTACCTTTTCCTTTCCAATTATAATACTTTTGTGGCACAATTCACAAAAATCGCACCTAATATCATAGTATAAATTACGGCGTTTGTAAAGATGATTTGAATCGGTTTGTGTAAAATTTCTGTGAAATTGTCCCGCGCCGGGATAGTGTACGGTTCTTATGTATATTTTTTCTTTATGAGCTGATAGGACTTGTCTTGGCTTGGTCCATAAAAACAGCCCCGGCGGAATATCCGCCGGGGCTGCCGGGTAAGGGGTGATGGATTGGTGACTTCAATTACTTGGAGGCCTCGCCGGAAGCCTCACCAGAGGCCTCGCCGGAGGAACCCATGTCGCCCATGTCGGTGTTGGCCACCAGGTCGGAGTGATCCTCCGGGGTGATGCCCTCGGCAATGGCGGTCTCGATGGCGGCTACGCCGTCGGCCACAGCCTGCTCATAGTCGGCCCCGGCGGGGACGACCACTACGTTCTCGTAGGTACCGGCGGTCAGCTCCACCAGCTCGCCGTCCTGATACACGTCGCCGTCAATGGCGCTGGCGTCGTCAATGGTCAGGCTGGCCACATAGCTCAGGCCGGTGCAGACCCAGGTGGAGCCTTCCAGGCTGATGCTGACGGGGTTGCTCACGGTGGGAGCCGCGAAGTTGATGATCCGTCCGATGGACAGGTAGTCATAGGTGCCGTCCCGGCCATAGGAGTCCACGGTCATGTCCCCGGTCAGGAGAGTGCCGTCCTCGTCGCAGTGAGCGGCGTAGGCGGAGCTGACGACGCCGGTCAGGGAGGCGTTCACCAGGTTCACGGTGATGCTGTCGGCCTTAAAGCTGTCGCCGTTCATGCTGCCGACGGAGTCATACACGTCGCCCACCAGCTCGGAGTCGGTGATGTTCAGAACGGTCTCACCGCCCTCGCCGGAGGTGGGGGAGGTCAGATAGGTCTCATAGTCGCTGTAGGGGATGACGAAGGTGGTGGCGCCGGGGCCGCCGCCCAGGTCGTCGGTGTCGATAACGGACAGCAGGCTGCCGCTCCAGGCGGAGTCGCCCGTCAGGTCGATGGTGACGTCGGTCAGGTTCACGGTCTCGCCGTTGCCGCCGCCGGACTTGATCATAACGAAGGTGTCAGTTACCTCGAAATCGGCCTCGCTGATGTCCAGCACCGCGTTGACGGTGGTGCCGTGGCTCATAAAGCCGATGCGGTCAGACCAGCCATAGAAGCGGCTGGTGTCGCTGGCG
>JAJQFY010000053.1 GCA_021200935.1 Oscillospiraceae bacterium | reverse complement strand
TGTTCCATCTGCAAATGAACGGCGCGGCGGTGAACTCCGGCATGGGTACCTGCGGCCTGTGCGGCCCCATCGGCATCTGGACAGGCTGGCTCAGCCCCTCAGAGGCTGCTGTCGCAAACGGCGCCGTGGCCATCACCCCCACCGCCATGGACTGGATCGGCCTTATTCTGGTGTGCTTCGTCCTGCCCGCCGTCATCTGCTGGGCCCTGGGGCTGGTATGCCGCAGGCTGGGCTGGATTAAGGATGGGGATTTGACGCTGGAGTAATTTTCGGCGTTCCAAGGAAAGATTTATATCTAAGAGCGTTCAAAGAGCCGAAACCGCTCCCCGCTGTTCTACGTGCGGGGCGGCCTGGTAATCATGCCTACAAGATATGACAATGCTCCATGCGATGTTTTGTCGCATGGAGCATATTTTTGCTGTTTACAGTTTTGATAGCACAACTACTCTATCTGATTCTGAGATTTCCAAAACATTCATAGCCTGTTCTTCCGTCAACCCCATGACCTTCATCAGGCTTTTCACATTTTTTACCAATGTTGTAATCCGTTCACTATCAGCGGCTCTTTGGTTCATTACCTGTATCGCTTGGCACACGTCAATTACCTCCTCATTTTTTACCATAGTAATTTCAGCTTTTGTGCAGGCGTTAAGAACGTCTACCTCATCCCTGCCAAGGTGCTTAAAAGCCTCGTTTGATGCCAATAATTTGTTGAGCTTGTCGGCATCTTTGGAATATTTTATAAAACCCAATACTTCCTGCAGCGACGACACAAACTTATCAAAATCCCCATCCTCTATTGCTTCCGGCGCAATCAAATTTATTTTGCAGTCTGGCACATAAGATAATACAGCAGGGTCTTGTTCCCCGAACATTTCATGGATAGACATGGGGCCGTCCCACTTTTCAGGGCCAAAGTATATTACAAGAGTTACAACCGGCATCAGGTGGTCACTTTTCATAAAGCCGGACAAATACTCATCACTGCTTCCGCCCCGATAGTCCCCGGATTTTTTATGCGACGCAATCGCTGCCTCTACCTGTTTCGTGTACTGCAGGGCATCATACATCATGTTTTTTACAGCCATGGCGTAGTGAATGTTGGATTGGTTTTCTATCGCCAAAACGAGATAGGCCGTCTTCCTGTCCGTCATAGCCGTAACCGATTTGATTACGTCTCTTGTTCTCTGAATGGGCTGCTTTGCCCCATCCTCGCCCCCGTAGGGAACCTCAATTTCTTTGGTGTCCAGTTCCACTAAGCTGTTCGGAGCTATTATTTGCTTGCCGTCATAGATGAAATAGTTAAAGGCATCCGCAAAAACCTCGTTCTTTCTCATATATTTCACGGTAGCTGCGTCCTTCACGCCCAGCGCCATCACCCCCTTGACTGTTTATCTCTGCACGAATATAATACCACACCCCCAACCGCTTTACAAGCCAAGGACAGAAAAATGTCCCGTTTTGATTTTACCCTTGACAGGAAATATTTGCGGCCTTATGATGGGTTATACGAATTACAGCATGAACGCATTTGCATTTCATAGCACCAGGAGGTATAACGAACCATGAAGCAGTATCAGACGCGGGAGGAGATACCGGCGGCGTATACGTGGGATTTGACAGGGATATTCGCCGGGGAGGAGGAATTTCTGGCGGCCCTGGAGGAGGCCAGGGAGTACCCGGCCCAGCTTGCGGCCTTTCAGGGGCGCGTCAGCCAATCGGCGGAGGAGCTTCTGGCCTTCCTGGGGCTGGAGGATCACATCGACGTGGCCATGGGCAAGCTCTTTAACTACGCCCAGCGGAAAAGCGACGAGGACGCCCGCGTCAGCCGGTATCAGAGCCTTTCCAGCCAGGTGGCTACCCTGGGGGTGGCCCTGAGCGGGGCCTGCGCCTGGTTCGTGCCGGAGCTGCTGAGTATCGAGCCGGAGACCCTGGCGGGCTTTTACCAGGCCGCCCCCGGTCTGGAGCAGTACCGCCGGAGCCTGGAAAGCGTCCTGCGCCGGAGAGCGCACTTTCTGTCCCCGGCGGAGGAAGCCCTGCTGGCCGGGGCCGGGGAGCTTGCCATCCAGCCGGACAACATCTACTCCCTGTTCGCGGACGCGGATCTGACCTTCCCGGAGGCGACAGACGGCCAGGGCCAGGCCCACCCCGTCACCCACGGTACCTTCATCCCCCTGATGGAGAGCCAGGACAGGACGCTGCGGCAGTCCGCCTTCCAGTCCCTCTACGGGGTGTACGGCCAGTACCGCAACACCTGCGCCGCCATTCTGTCCGCCCAGACTGCCCAGCTCAAATTTTTTGCCACCGCCCGGAAATATCCCTCTACCCTGGACGCCGCCCTGGACGAGACGGAGGTGCCGGTGGAGGTGTATACGAACCTTATCGACGCCGTTCACCGCAATCTCCCCGCCATGCACAAATACACCCGCCTGCGGAAGGGGCTGCTGGGGGTGGATGAGCTGCATTTCTACGACCTGTACGTCCCCATGACAGGGGAGGTGGAGATGCACTTTACCTATGAGGAGGCCTGCGAGCTGATTTTGAAGGCCCTGGCCCCCCTGGGAGAGGACTACTGCGCCATCGTCCGGCAGGGCCTGGCCCAGCGCTGGGTGGATGTGTACGAAACCCCCGGCAAGTGCAGCGGGGCCTATTCCGCCGGGGGCTACGGGATGCACCCCTATATCCTGATGAATTTCCAGGGTCGGCTGAACGACGTGTTTACCCTGATACACGAGATGGGCCACTCCATACACACCTACCTGACCTGCCAGAACCAGCCCGCCACCTATGCCAGTTACGTCATCTTCGTGGCGGAGGTGGCCTCTACCTGCAACGAGGCCCTGCTGATGCAGTACCTTCTTCAGCACACGGAGGATAAGGGGGAGCGGGCCTATCTCATCAACTACTTCCTGGAGCAGTTCCGCACCACCCTCTACCGACAGACCATGTTCGCGGAGTTCGAGCTGGAGATCAACCGCATTGCCCAGGGGGGCGAGAGCCTGACGGCGGACGCCCTGTGTGAGCTTTACGGAAATCTGAACCGGGAGTATTTTGGCCCGGACATCGTCATGGACGAGGAGATCAGCCTGGAATGGGCCAGGATCCCCCATTTCTACTACGATTACTACGTCTATCAATACGCCACCGGCTATGCCGCCGCTATCGCCCTGTCGGAAAAAATCCTGTCTGAGGGGCCGGAGGCTGCGGAGCGGTATCTGGACTTTTTAAAGGGCGGCTGCTCCAAGCCCCCCATTGAGCTTTTGCGGGACGCGGGGGTGGATATGGCCACGGCGGAGCCGATAGACCAGGCGCTGGCCCGGTTCGACGCCCTGATCGACGAGATGGAAGCCCTTGCCGGGGCATGATCTGAGAAAGGAGCGCCTATGAAAATCGTTGTGCTGGACGGCTACACCCTAAACCCCGGCGACCTGCGCTGGGAGGGGCTGGAGGCCCTGGGGCAGGTCGCCGTGTATGACCGCACCCTTCAGGAGGAGGAGACCGTCCGCCGTATCGGGGACGCGGAGGTGGCTGTCACCAATAAATGCCTTATCACCCGGTCTGTCATAGACCGCTGCCCTAATTTGAAGTATATCGCCGTCACCGCCACCGGGTATAACGTGGTGGACACCGCCTATGCCAGGGAGAAGGGCATCCCTGTCTCCAATGTTCCCGCCTACGGCACCGCCACGGTGGCCCAGTTCGCCATTGCGCTGCTGCTGGAGCTGTGCTGCCATGTGGCCCACCACGACCGGGCCGTCCATGAGGGCCGGTGGGAGAGCAGCGTAGAGTGGTGCTTCTGGGACTATCCCATCACGGAGCTGGCGGGGAAGACCATGGGCATCATCGGCTACGGCAATATCGGCCAGGCCACGGGGAAAATCGCAGCCGCCATGGGGATGAATGTGATTGCCTACAGCCGCACCGTCCGGGCGGAGCAGGATCCCTCGGTCTATGTATCGCTGGAGGAGCTGCTGGCCCGCTCGGACGTGGTCTCTCTCCACTGCCCCTTGACGCCGGAGACGGAGGGCATCATAAACCGAAATACCATCGCACAGATGAAGGACGGGGTCATCCTGATCAACAACAGCCGGGGTCAGCTCATTGTGGAGCAGGATCTGGCGGAGGCCCTGAACAGCGGAAAGCTGGCCGCCGCCGGGGTGGACGTGGCCTCTACCGAGCCCATCCGGGGGGATAACCCCCTTCTCACAGCGAAAAACTGCCTCATAACCCCCCACATAAGCTGGGCCGCTACTGAGGCCCGCCAGCGTATTATGGACATGACCGTGGAAAATGTCCAAGCCTTTGCCGCCGGGAAGCCCGTCAGAGTGGTCAATGCCTAAAGGAACAGCCATACCGCCAGAAAGCCATTTAACAAGAATTTTGCATAAGAAGCAACGTCCTTGACTTTTCGGCGGCCCTGTGGTATGTTTATGTGGCGAAAATTGAAGAACTTTTATATGCCGTTTTCTCATTCCATCAGGCACAAAAGCAGGGAATGGGGGAGCGGCGTATTTTTTATGGAAGGAGTCAACTATGGAACAGAACAAAATGGCGGTAATGCCAATTCGGCGGCTGCTGCTGACTATGTCCCTGCCGCTGATGATGTCGCTGCTGGTGCAGAGCTGCTATAACATCGTAGACAGCATTTTCGTCTCCCGCCTGAGCGAGGAGGCCCTGACCGCCACCAGCCTTGTGTATTCGGTGCAGTTTCTCATGATCGCCGTGGCGGTGGGTACCAGCGTGGGCATGAACGCCCTGCTGTCCAAGCGGGTGGGGGAGAAACGGTATGACGAGGCCTGTCATGCCGCCACCGCCGGCCTGTTTTTAATGGTGGGGACGGCGGTGATCTTCTCCCTGGCGGGGCTGCTGTTTTCCGGGGCGCTGGCCCGGAGCATGACGGACGACCCGGAATTGCAGACCCTTTGCACCCAATATATGCGGGTGTGTGTGGTATTCTGCTACGGCATATTTTTGCAGACCTACGGCCAGCGGCTTTTGCAGGCGGTGGGGGACACGGTGCTGAGCATGGTGTCCCTGCTGGTGGGGGCCATTGCCAACATCATCCTGGACCCCATTATGATATTCGGCCTGCTGGGCTGCCCCGCCCTGGGCGTCACCGGGGCGGCGGTGGCCACGGTCATCGGCCAGAGCCTTGGCGCGGTGGCGGCCCTGGTGCTGAACCGGCTGAAAAACCCGGTCATCCATGTGCGCCTGAAGGGCTACCGCTTCCGCTGGCGGGATGTGGGGGATATCTACCGGGTGGGTATGCCCACCATCGTGATGCAGGCCACCGGCAGCGTCATGACCTTTGCCATGAACCAGATCCTGCTGACCGTGTCCTCCACGGCGGTGGCCTTCTTCGGGGTGTATTATAAGCTCCAGAGCTTTGTGATGATGCCCATGAACGGCCTGGGCCAGGCGGCCATTCCCATCGCGGGGTATAACTACGGGGCCGGAAACGGCCAGCGGATTCGCCAGACTTGGCGGGCGCTCGTTCCTGCGGCGATTTTAATCGCCCTGGTGGGAACGGCGCTGTTTCTCCTGCTGCCCGGCTTTTTGCTGAACCTGTTCGCCGCCGGGGAGGAGCTGCGGGCCATTGGCGTTCCCGCTTTGCGGATCATCGCCCTCACCTTCCCCTGCGCCGCCGTCACCATCGTCTGCGGCTATTTCGCCTCCGGCCTGGGAAACGGGGTGGTGAACATGGCGGGGGGCGCTTTGCGCCAGCTTGTCCCCCTGCTGCCCCTGGCCTGGCTGTTCACCGCGAATCTGGGAATCGGCTGCACCTGGTACGCCTTCTGGGTTTCCGAGGCCGCCGCCGTGGTGTACAGCCTCCTGTCCGTCCGGCATGAGATGAAGAAAAAAAGTGACGCCCCTCCTGTCCTGAGACAGGGAGCGTCACAGAGTAAAGAGAGCCTGAGCCATCAGTGAACGGCGGCCCGCGCAACAGGCAGACATGGGCGGGTGATTAAACTTTTATCAGCGGAAAAAAGCTGTACAGCCCGGCTTATGTGGGGGCGCCGCGTTTGGCGCGGGCCTGGCGCAGGCGCTCCAGGGCGTGCGATATATCCTCGACAGTGACGAGGGAGAGAAGCTGCTTGACAAGAACCTGGGGATCTGTCACCATGCCCTTTCGTATCCAGGCCAGAAGAACGCCTGCGCTGGCGTAGGTGTAGAAGTCCAGAACGAAAGCTCTGTCCTCCGGCGCGGCCTCTAGGTTGGGAGCCTGTTCGGCAAGGCTCTGCTCCAAAACGCTGTGTATTATCTTATAAAGGTAATGCTCTACATCCTCCTGGCGCGTGGAACGCAGAAGATTTGTCAGCTCCCGCTTGTTCTCCTGGAGCGTGCGAAGAATGGCCAAAAAGGTCTGCTCGCCGGAGTTGTCGTTCCTGCACGTTTCAAGCACCTGGGCGGCGCTGTCGTTCAGTGTCCACTCGATCAGGTCGTAGATGTCTTTAAAATGGTAATAAAAGGTTATCCGGCTGACGCCGCAGTCCTCCGCGATATCGGTGACGGTGATTTTGTTCAGAGGCTTCTGCCGCAGCATCTTCCGAAGAGAGGCGGACATAGCCTTTTTCGTGGTTTGTGACAATGATATTTCCTCCCTGCCGCAGCCTGCGCTGCGGTTCCGAAGCTCGGCCCGCCGGAGCGGGCGGCGTTGTTGTCCTGGTGGCGTATGCTAAAAATAAAAAAGGTCTTCAAATTTGATGTCCAGCGCCTGGCACAGGATGAAGGCCAGCCTGGCCGTGGGGCTGAACTGCCCCGTCTCGATGGCGCTGATGGTGTTCCGGGAAACCCCGACCATGTAGGCCAGCTCCGCCTGGGACAGCTTCCGGCCCATTCTGGTCTCCTTGAGGTGATTTTTTAAAATCAGCGTTCTCGCGTCCATCTGATGTATGTCCATAGGAACCTCCCATGATGACAAGTTTTCTTGGCGTGTCTGTTTATCATTTTAACATTGCCAAGAAAACTTGTCAACACGGGCGCTATGCCGTTTTCGGCAGGTTCTTATTCCGCCGGTTCTGAGAGGTTTCGGAGAATTTCGATTTGCGTCACCCTGCCGTTTCCGGCCCGAAGAACCCGCATTTGGCAGTCTTCCAGGGAGACGGTGGTGCCTACGGCGATGGGAAGGGCCTGCCGGTCACAGGCCTGCTCCAGGGCCGTCAGCAGGGTGCCCTTCTCCTGGTGGGGGATGTTGATGCCCAAAAGCCGGTTCACCGTTTTCACCTTCGCGGTGGCCCGAAAGACGGTCTCGTCCTTGTCTCCAAACTCGCAGAACAGAAATTTTCTGGTGGCGAACAGCACGGCGATGGTGCATACCCCCACCAGGCTCGTCCAGATGGAGGAGTGATCCACAATGATTTGCCGGGCGATGGCGAACAGCAGCACCTCAAACACCGTGTTGGAGGTGTGGTAGTACATCATGCGGATCAGCTCCACCCCAATAATCAGGTTAAAGCAGGTCTCCAGCAGGTCGTCGTAGTTGGGCCAGGTCTCCAGGTCGGGGATGTTTACCAGCGAGGAGATCATGCGGATGGACAGCAGAATGATGCCCACGGCCAAAATCATGGCGATGACAAACTCCAGTACGGCGGTCAGCCGCTTCAAAAAGGCGGCGATTACGTCCTTCATGTGTGCGTCCTCCTTGTGCAGTATTATGGAAATATTATACATGAGGGAGCCGCCTGTGGGAAGGGGGATAAAGAAAAAGACTTTTACCACACGAAACCAGTGCGGTAAAAGTCTTGTTATAGACGGTAGGCATCTAAGGTGATCCGGGCCTTTCAGCCGTATTGACGAACCACGCAACACAGACGGGGCTGTGTAAACTACTCCCTTTTACTTCTATCAAATATACACCCTCGACAGAGGATTGTCAAGCGTTTTTTCAGCCCATGCTGGCCTCCCCGGAGGCGAAGGCGCCGCAGCCCAGCCCCAGGCACAGAGCCAGACACAGCAGCAGAGACAGCAGTGCTTTGAAATGCTTCATGTGATATTCTCCTCGTATAATAAAGATGGGATGACAGTATAACACCGATTGGGGACACAGGGAGCATAAATGTAGACACCATGCAAAGAAGCTGAGGTAAACGCTACAGAAGCTGCCGGTAGTACAGCCCCCCGGTGCGGGGCAGGGGGGAGGGGCGGCCCTCCAAAAATTCCCCGATGACCTGGCCCCGGCGGTCGCTGTCCTCGTCGGTGAAGTACAGAAGTCGGAAATCCCCTGGGGCGTCCCGGTCTCCTATGTGGAGGGGGACGCTGTTGAGAAGGGCGGAATACCGCCGCCGGTCACATTCCACAGGAAAGATCACGCCCCGGCGGTCGGTCAGGGTTCCGTGGCCGCCGCAGGCGGCGCAGCCTATACTGGCCTTGACCGGGCAGCTCCGAAACCGCATCAGGGGCAGCCGCCCATAGGCGACCAGGCCCAGGGGAACCGTACCCCCCAGCCGCCGGAGCTTTTCCATGGGCAGCTCAAAGGAGGCGGTCAGGCTGGCAAGGCCCAGGCGCTGGTAAAAATCCACGGCCTGGGTGTTGGTTACGTTCAGCCCCCAGCCGCCCCGGACGGTCAGGCCCAGGCGCTGTGCCAGGGGGATGCCGTAGATATTATCCGTCCACACCTCTTCCAGTCCGGCCCTTTTCAGCGTCTGAAGCCGGGCCTCCAGGGCCTCTTCGTCCCCGGGAAAGAGGAGGGCGGGGAGCTGGGCCGTCAGCCGCGGGCCGTACTGGGCCAAAAGGGCCGGGGTGATAGCCTCCACCGGCAGAAGCAGCCGGGCAAGGGATTCCAGGCGGGGCGTCGCCTGAAGC
>JAJQFY010000002.1 GCA_021200935.1 Oscillospiraceae bacterium | reverse complement strand
CGTGATAGCCATGCGGGGCTTTTCCGTGTTCCCCGGTATGCAGGTGATTTTCGACGTGGAACGGCCCGGCGACATGAAGGCCCTGGACGCGGCCATGGAGTCGGATCAGACGGTGTTCCTGGTGGCCCTGCGGGATGCCTCCCAGCAGGAGCCGGAGGGGATCGACAGCTTTTACCAAATCGGCGCCGTCTGCCGTGTGCGGCAGATCCTCCGGGTTCCCGGCGGGGAGGAGGGAAAGGCCATGGCCGAGGGCGTGTCGCGGGGCTATCTTGTCCGGCTGATGGCAAAGACCCCCTATATCCGCGCCCAGGTGGAGGCCCTGGAGGACGAAAGCTCGCCCCGCTCCGCGGTGAAGGGGGAGGCCCTTATGCGCCAGTGCTACGGCCTGGTGGAAAAATATGGCGAGACCTGCGGCATAGACGTGACGGAGATCCTGCGAACCATTACGGAGAGCAGCGACCCCGGCTATATCGCGGACTACGTCACCCAGAACGTATATATGCGAAGCGACCAGAAGCAGGCCGTGCTGGAGGAGCTGCGCCCTGTGCAGCGCATTGCCCTGGTGAACCGGCTGCTCCGCTGGGAGCTGGACGTGCTGGACGCGGAAATAGAGCTGAACGACGAGACCGCCCGCCGCATCCGCAAGGGCCAGCGGGAGATGTATCTCCGGGAGCAGCTTCGCAGCATTCAGACGGAGCTGGGCGAGGATGAGTTCGGGGGCGACGACATTGAGGAATACCGGCTGGCCGTGGCTAAGCGCGACCTGCCGGAGGAGGTGGCCGCCAAGCTGGGCAAGGAGATAAACCGCCTTGCCAAGCAGCCCTACGGCAGCGCGGAATCCGCCGTTATCCGCAGCTATATCGACACCTGCCTGGAGATCCCCTGGACGGCGGAGACAGAGGAAAATTTGGACGCCCAGGCGGTGCGCCGGGCATTGGACGCCGACCATTTTGGCCTGGAAAAAATTAAAGACCGCATTGTGGAATATCTGTCCGTCCGCGCCCTGTCGCCGGAGGCCAAGGGGTCTATCCTCTGCCTTCTCGGCCCTCCGGGAACGGGCAAGACCAGCATTGCCCTGAGCATTGCCAGGGCCATGAACCGAAAGCTGTGCCGCATCTCCCTGGGCGGCGTCCACGACGAGGCGGAGATACGGGGCCACCGCAAGACCTATGTGGGGGCCATGCCGGGCCGCATTATGGCCGGAATCCAGCAGGCGGGCAGCAAAAACCCCGTGATGGTGCTGGACGAGATCGACAAATTAGGCTCCGACTACCGGGGCGACCCGGCGGCGGCCCTGCTGGAGGCCCTGGACCCGGAGCAGAACAGCCAGTTCCGCGACCACTTTTTGGAGCTGCCCTTTGACCTGTCCCATGTGTTTTTCATCACCACGGCAAACTCTGCGGACACCATTCCCCCGGCTTTGCTGGACAGGATGGAGGTGCTGGAGCTTTCCAGCTATACGGACGAGGAGAAGCTGGTGATCGCGAAGCGCCACCTGCTGCCCAAGCAGCGGAAAAAGAACGGCCTGAACGGCAACCAAATCCGCATAAGCGACGGGGCCATGCGGGAGCTTATCGCCCAGTATACCCGGGAGTCCGGGGTGCGAAAGCTGGAGCAGCAGCTCGCCACCCTCTGCCGGAAGACGGCGGCGGGCATCGTGGCGGGCCAGTATAAATCCCGCTATATCCGGGCCGGGGGCCTGGAGGAGCTTCTCGGCCCCGCAAAATTCAAGGACACCAAGGCCGACGCCGCGCCGGAGGTGGGCCTTGTCCACGGCCTGGCCTGGACCAGCGTGGGCGGGGAAATGCTGGACGCCGAGGTGGGCGTCATGCCCGGCACCGGCAAGCTGGAGCTGACCGGCAACCTGGGGGACGTAATGAAGGAGTCCGCCCGTGCGGCCATGACCTATATCCGCAGCCACGCGGAGGAGCTGGGCCTGGAGCCGAACTTCTACGAAAAGAAGGACGTACACATTCACTTCCCGGAGGGGGCCGTACCCAAGGACGGGCCTTCCGCCGGTGTGACCATATGCACCGGGCTGGTGTCCGCCCTGACCGGGATTCCCGTCCGGCAGGACGTGGCTATGACCGGGGAGATAACCCTCCGGGGCCGGGTGCTGCCCATCGGCGGCCTGCGGGAGAAGACCATGGCCGCTCTGCGGGCGGGCATCCACACGGTCATCATCCCGGCGGAGAACGAGCCGGATCTGGCGGAGATCGACCAGACCGTCCGGGCGGCGCTGAACTTCATCACCGCCAGCCGGGTGGAGGCGGTGCTGGACGCCGCCCTGTGCCGGGAGGCGGACAATGCGGTTTGAGCCTGCGGAATTTGTAAAATCCGCCGGGGACAAAAAGGGGTTTATTCACGACGGGCGGCCCTGCGTGGTGTTTTCCGGGAAATCCAACGTGGGGAAGTCCTCGGTAATCAACTGCCTTTTGAACCGGCGGAACCTGGCCCGGGTCGGCTCCGCCCCGGGCAAGACCACCAACGTGAACTATTTCCTGGTTGGGAAGGCCGTCTGGTTCGTTGACCTGCCCGGCTATGGCTACGCCAGGGTTTCCCAGGCGGAGAAGGAGCGCTGGGGCCGCCTGATGGAGGACTTTTTCGCCCAGCCGGAGAATATCACCCTGGGGATTCAGATTGTGGATGGCCGCCACAAGCCCACGGAGCTGGACTGCATGATGAGCGGCCTGTTCGAGAGCTGCGGCTGCCCCCGCATTGTGGTAGCCAATAAATGGGATAAGCTGAAAAAATCAGAGATGGAGCCGAATCTCGCCCTGATACGGGAGACCCTGGCGCTGGAGGAGGGCGTTGCGCTGCTGCCCTTCTCCGCCGAAAAGCGCACAGGCCGCCAGGAGCTGATGAGCGCCGTCTCCGCGCTGGTGTAACCGCCGGGCCGGTACGGGAGGGAAACAATGGACGCTTTAACGACAATTTGGAACGGCCTGGACTGGTCGGTGCTGACGGACATTCTCCTGTCGGTGATCCCGGCTTTGGTGTGCATTACCCTGCATGAGCTGAGCCACGGGTTTGTGGCCTATAAGCTGGGGGACAACACCGCCAAAAACGCCGGGCGGCTGACCCTGAACCCCATCCGCCACATCGACGTGTGGGGGCTTGTGTGCATGGTGCTGTTCAAATTCGGCTGGGCGAAGCCTGTGCCGGTGAATATGCGGAACTTTCAAAACCCCAAGCGGGGCATGGCCCTGACCGCCCTGGCCGGGCCGGTGTGCAATTTTATTATCGCCGTCGTGTTCCTGTTCCTGTACGGCCTGCTGTGGCCCCTGTACCTGCGGGGGAGCGCCGTGATGACCATCATTGTGCAGATGGTCATTACCACGGCCTACCTGTCCCTGGCCCTGGCGGTTTTCAACCTTCTCCCCATCCCGCCTCTGGATGGGTCGAAGGTGCTGTACTCCTTTTTGAACGACAGGGCCTATGAAAAGCTGATGCGGTACGAAAAATACGGCATGATCATCATGGTGGTGCTGGTGGCTACCGGCGCGGTGTCCGGGGTGCTGTCCACGGTGACAGGCTGGGTGTACGACAAGCTGTTTATTTTCGCGGAATTTGGGTATAATCTGGTGAGCCGCTGAGATGGAGACGCCAACCTTTCACCTGGAGGGGGTCATCAAGTCCAAGGAGGAAATGCAGGACTTTGAAGGCCCGCTGACCCTGATTTTGATGCTCCTGTCCAAAAACAAAATAGAGATTCGTGACATAAAAATCGCGGACATCCTGGATCAGTACCTGGACTGGCTGAACCAGATGCAGCGCATGGACTTAGAGGTAGCCAGCGAGTTTGTGCAGATGGCCTCCCATCTGGTGTATATCAAGACCAAGACCCTGCTGGCCGGGACGGAGGAGGTCTCCGAGCTGGAGCTTCTCATTTCCAGCCTGGAGCAGCTTCGCTGCCGGGACGCCTTCGCGGCGGTGAAGGAGGTCATCCCCGCCCTGGGAAAGAGCATGGAGGCGGGGGCGCTGCTGTTTTCCACCCCCCAGGAGCCAATGCCCAAGTACGGGGCCTACGACTATTCCCACCGGCCCTGGGAGCTTCTGGCCGCCCTGGCGGGTATGCTGCAAAAGGGCGTTCCCGTCCCGGAGGAGGAGAGCCGTGTGCCGGTTCCCCGGCCCATTCTTTACAGCGTGCGGGACAAGAGCCGCCAGCTCATCGAGCTGCTGTCCGGGCGGAAAACCGCCTCCCTCCGGGAGCTTTACGCCCTGGCGGCCAGCCGGTCGGAGCTTGTGGCTACCTTTATCTCCCTGCTGGAAATGTGTTCCATGGGCAGCGTGACCATCGACCCTGCGGAGGAGGGGGAGGACTATCTTGTCACCTTCACCGGCGGCGATACCGAGGATATATTGGAGAGCATGGATTATGGATGAACAGCGTCTGAAAAGCGGGATAGAGGCCATTTTATTCGCCTCCGGCGACCCGGTAAGCGCGGCCCGCCTGGCCCTGGTGCTGGACACGGACGAGCAGACCGTCCTGGACGCCGGGGCCGACCTGGCAAGGGAATACGAGGAACAGGGGCGGGGGGTGCGCCTTGTGCGGCTGAACAGCTCCCTTCAGCTCCACAGCGCCCCGGAATACGCCACGGAGATCACCCGCGCCCTGGAGCAGCGCCGCGCCCCCAAGCTGTCCCCCGCGTCCCTGGAGGTGCTGGCTATTGTGGCCTATTTCCAGCCGGTGACAAGGGCCTATATCGAGCAAATGCGGGGGGTAGACAGCTCCTATACCGTTGGGGTGCTGGCGGAGCGGGGGCTTATTGAACCCTGCGGCCATTTGGAGGCGGTGGGCCGCCCCACCCTCTACCGCACCACGGATTTATTTTTGCGTACCATGGGCGTCAGCCAGTTGGAGGAGCTGCCCCCGCTGCCGGACATGACCGGCAGTGACGCGGCGGCCCAGCTCCAGCAGAAGGTGGACGAGCTGAAGGCCGCAGAGGAAGCAAAGGCGGCCATGGAGGAGGCCGAGGCCATTTGACCGGCTGGGCCGTTTCCGGCATCATCATACCCTCCCTTGTCCTGCTGGGGCTGCTCCCCGTGAGGGTAAGCGTCTCCTGGGAGGGCGGGGCGTTTTCCCTGAAAATCATGGCCGGGCCGGTTCCCTTCCGGGTTCTGCCAAAAAAGCCCGAAAGGGGGAGGCATAAAACCCCCTCCGCCGGGAAAGCTAACAGGGAGCCTGTTTGTCTCCCCCCGCCGGTGCTGAAGGCGCTGGCGCTGCGGGGCCTTGACGCCCTGGGCCGCCTGATCCGCCGGGGGCGGGTGGACACCTTGCGCCTCCACTATACCGCCGCCGGGCCTGACCCGTACCGGGCGGCCATGACCTATCTGGCGGTGGGAACGGCTATGGAGGGCCTGCTGGCCGCTGCCGATGGCCGGGTTTCTCACCCCGACCTGCGGGCGGCGGTGGATTTTGACGGCGGGGAGCCGGAGCTTTTCGGAACCGTCACGGCGACGGTGCGGCTGTATCGGGCGGCGGCTGTGGCCGGGCGCTTCGCCCTTGGGTTCTGGGGGGACTGGCGGGCTTACAGGAAAAACAGGAAGGGAGCGGAGGACAGTGAATGAGCCTCTCAGTGAGCTGATGGGGACGGCGATGGATAAAATCCAGAGCATGGTCAGCTCCAACACCTGCATCGGCGACCCAATCGTCACAGCGGACGGAACGACCCTGGTGCCGGTCTCCCGGGTCAGCTATGGCTTCGCCTCCGGCGGCAACGACAAGGCCGGAGGCAGCGCCAAAACCGGCGTGTGGGGCGGCGGCGGCGCGGCGGAGAGGGTGGAGCCGGTGGGCTTTCTCCTCATCCGGGACGGCGGCGCCAGAATGGTGAGCATTCAGCCCCCGGCCTTCACCACGGCGGACAGATTTCTGGATCTGGTGCCGGAGCTCCTGGGCAGGCTGGAGGGGTATCTGGATAAATACCGGCCCAGGAGGAAGAAGGAAAACTGACCACATCCCACGGGGGAAAGGCGGTGCTTTGCATGAAACACATTGCGGCAGCGGCCCTGGCGGCTGCGCTTATATTCCTTCTGGCCGCGCCGGTCATGGCGATAGACGCGGCCCCGGCGCTTTCGGCCCAGGCCGCTATTCTGGTGGAGGCGGACACGGGGACGGTGCTGCTTGAGCAAAACGCGGACGAGCAGCGGCTGATCGCCAGCACTACCAAGATTATGACCGCCCTGGTGGTTTTGGAGCAGTGGGAGGATTTAGATACCTCCGTCACGGTGGAGGCGGCCTGGACGGGCATAGAGGGCTCCTCCATGTACCTGACGGCGGGGCAGACGGTGACGGTGCGGGAGCTTCTCTACGGCCTGCTGCTGGCCTCCGGCAACGACGCGGCCACGGCCCTGGCCTGCGTCACCGCCGGGTCGGAGGAGGCGTTTGCTGCCCTGATGAACGAAAAGGCCGCCGCCCTGGGCTGCGAAAACACCCACTTCGCCAATCCCCACGGCCTGAACGCCGAAGGGCATTATTCCAGCGCACGAGACCTGGTGATCATCATGGCCGCCGCCATTGAAAACGACACGTTTCGTGAGATAACCGGCACGGTCAGCATTACCATTGGGGAGAACACCTTCACAAACCACAACCGGCTGCTGTGGGAGTGTGAGGGGGTGTTCGGCGGCAAGACCGGCTACACCCAGGCGGCGGGGAGAACCCTTGTGACCTGCTGCCAGCGGGAGGGCATGACCCTGATCTGCGTCACCCTCAGCGACCCGGACGACTGGACTGACCACACGGCCCTGTACGACTGGGCCTACGGGGCCTACACCAACAGCGACGTACTGGCGGAGGCGGCCTGGACGGTGCCGGTCATCGGGGGAGAAACGGAGGAGGTCACTGTGACGGCGGCAGAGCCGCTGTATGTGCTGCGGACGGTGGAGCAGGATGTGACCGTGCAGTTCACCCTGCCCTCCTTCGTCTATGCCCCGGTAGAGGCGGGGCAGACCGCCGGGCAGGCCACTGCCTATGTGGACGGGCAGGAGATGGGGACGGTGACGCTTGTCTGCACCCAGACGGTGGGGCAGACAGAGGAGCAGTCCCTGACCCTGTGGGAAAAAATCAAGAGCTTTTTCGGCTGGATGGAGGGAAATATTTACACGCTGCCATGAAAGAACGACTGCAAAAGCTGATATCAGCCGGGGGGATCGCCTCCCGCCGGGCGGCGGAGGGCATGATACAGGAGGGCCGGGTCACGGTAAACGGAGCCGCCGCCTCCCTGGGGATGTCCGCCGACCCGGAGACGGACGAGATTCTGGTGGACGGCAAGCCCCTGCGCCTGCCGACCCGGCGAACCTACATAGTGCTGAACAAGCCCCGGGGGTATGTCACCACCCTCCGGGATGACCGGGGCCGCCCCACGGTGGCGGAGCTGGTAACGGATGCGGGGGGACGGCTGTACCCGGTGGGACGGCTGGATATGGACTCCGAGGGGCTTCTGATCCTGACCGACGACGGGGCGGTTGCCAATGCCCTGATGCACCCCTCCCATCAGGTGGACAAGCTGTACACCGTGTTCGTCCAGGGGAAGGACGTTCCCGGCTCCATCACCAGGCTCCGGGCCATGGACACCCTGGACGGGGAGCCAATCAGCCCCGCCCGCGTCACCATGATCGAGCGGAAGGGGGATGGGGCGGAAATTCAGATTACCATCCACGAGGGGAAGAACCGCCAGATCCGCCGGATGTGCAAGGCCGCCGGTCTCCATGTCAGCCGCCTGATCCGGGTGGCGGAGGGGCCGGTGCTGCTGGGGGAGCTGCCCGCCGGGAAGTGGCGGCGCATGACAGCGGATGAAATTTCCTTCCTGAAAAATTGCAATAAGTAGGAATTTGCCCAAGAAAATCTGGATGATTTGAAGGAATTAATTAAATTTGCTAATAACACTTGCATTTTTTAGGAAATGCAAGTATTATTATGCGTACCGGCCCTGTGCCGGGACAGCTTGTGGGGAGAGTATGTGTAAGAAATGGATAAGGATATTTTGTCGCTGCTGGCGGACGAGGGCCACACCTTCTCCAAGGGGCAGCGCCTGATTGCCCGGTATATCACCGAAAATTATGACAAGGCCGCCTTTATGACGGCGGGAAAGCTGGGGAAGACCGTTGGGGTCAGCGAGTCCACCGTGGTGCGCTTTGCCACGGAGCTGGGCTATGACGGCTATCCCGAAATGCGAAGAGCCATGCAGGAGATGGTGCGGAGCCGCCTGACCAGCGTGCAGCGCATTGCGGTGGCCAGGGATATGGTGGGGGATGAAAACGTCCTGAAGGCCGTTATGAACTCCGACCAGGAAAAGATTCAAAGCACCCTGGAGGAGATCGACCGGGAGAGCTTCCAGGCGGCGGTGGACGCCATTGCGGGGGCCAACCACCTGTACATCGTGGGGATGCGCTCCTCCGCGTCCCTCGCCAGCTTTATGGGCTTTTACATGAACCTTCTGGTCAGCGACGTGTGTCTCATCCACGACACCACGGCCAGCGAGGTCTGCGAGCAGATCATGCACATCGGGGCGGGGGACGTGTATGTGGGCATCAGCTACCCCCGGTATTCCGCAAGCTCCCTGAAGGCCATGCAGCTTGCCAAGCGCCAGGGGGCCACGGTGATCGCCCTGACGGACAACGACCACTCCCCCTTCGCCCAGGAGTCGGATATAAGCCTCTACGCCAAAAGCGATATGGTGTCCTTCCTGGACTCCCTGGTGGCCCCTATGAGCCTGATAAACGCCCTGATCGTGGCGGTGGCCGCCCGCCAGCCCCAGAAGCTGGACGAGACCTTTGGGCATTTGGAAAAGCTGTGGAGCGAATA
>JAJQFY010000010.1 GCA_021200935.1 Oscillospiraceae bacterium | reverse complement strand
AGCGGCGAAATAAATTTCAATCATTTTTTCCGGCGGCGTGTACGTCGGAAAAAATCCCGCTCGGCCTGTAAGTGTGCGAGCGAAGCGAGTGCGCGCACAGGCCGCCTCCCCTCAATTAAGATGAAAAGCACAGCTTTTCATCTTAATTGATGTAATCCGTGCTGCACCAGCCCCAGGTGTCGCCGTCATAGAGAACCAAAGCCCAGCCGTTTTTATAGGCGTAGACCTCCAGCTTGGCGCCGTTTTCCATGAGGATGATCTGGCCGTAGCTGGAGCCGGGGCCGCGGCGGAGGTTCAGGCCGCTGCTGGTGCTGACGGTGGCGGTGGTCTCCTCGGTGACGTAGTCCTCCTCCTCAGGATAGGTGCTGAGGGTGGCGCTGGCAATGGCCTCCCGGATCTCCTCGCTGGGATAGTCGGAGACGGTAACTTCCTCCTCCTGGGCGGTCTCCTCCTCCTGCTCCACGATGGCGGGGGTGGGAACCACGGTCTCCTCCTCGGCGGTCTTGTTCTTCCGGCCTGTGACAATCATAATGGTGATCAGCAGGGCCAGCAGCACACAGGCGATAATGCAGATGATCTCCACCCGCTTCCACTGGCTGTCTCCCCAGCGGGAGAGCAGGCCCTTCAGGCCCCCCTGGCTCTCCTCAGCCCGGTGACTGCCG
Organism: Oscillospiraceae bacterium; assembly: GCA_021200935.1. Classification (GTDB taxonomy): domain Bacteria; phylum Bacillota; class Clostridia; order Oscillospirales; family Oscillospiraceae; genus CAJOIG01. Next base: position 8,152 of record JAJQFY010000010.1, on the reverse strand, counting down.
GTGCTTCTGTCTGTCTCCTGGCCGCTTTTCCCGGCGCCCAGGCGCTGGAAGGCTTTTTGCAGCCCCCGGCCCGCCATGCCGATGACGGCGGCGGCCTTGGCGGCGGCGCCGGGGGCGGTCTCCCCGGCGGAGGAGCGCTCCCGCTCCGGCTCCTGGTAGCTGTCCCAGTCGAAGTCCTCCTGGCCCTCCTCCGGCGCTGTTGTCCCCTGGGGCCGGGCCTGGGTCTTCTCAGGGGCGGGTTCACCCTTCTCCGGCTCCGCCGGGGTGCCGGTCTCCGTCTGGTGCAGCAGGTGGGCGGTATGCTCCACTGCCGGGCCGTAGCCCCCCTGGGCCGCCTTCACCAGGCACTTGGCGGCCAGCCGGTTCCAGCGCTCCTCCTCCGGCTCCTCCTCCGCCTGATCCAGGGCCCATAGGGCCAGCTCATAGTTGGCCTGGGGGTCGCCCCCCTTGGCCCGCTGTATCATATCCTGACGTTCCTGTTCCGATAGGTCGTGCATATCATATTCCTCCCTTGTCTTTCTCCCCTATGGGAATCCAGCACTCAAAGTAGCCGCACAGCTCATCCTCCTCCAGGAGGGAGGCAGCCAGCGTTCCCTGGGCGGGGCCGACCACAGAAAGGCCCCGTTCCTCCGCCCAGGCCAGGGCGTAGTCCAGATGTCGTGCGGAAAAATTGTTCTTGCCCCGGCTGCGGAAAAAGGTGTGAATGCTCCGGCAGACGGGCATGGTCTCCATGGGCGGCTCCACGGGAAAGTCCAGCTCCCTCACATAGTCCGGCTCCAGGGCGAAGCCCCAGCGGAAGTCCATCTCGTCCCCGCCCTCCAGGGCGGCCTGGGAAATCTCGAAATAGCGGTGGCTGAAGGGCATGGCCCGGAGCCACTGGCGTGCGAACCGCTCCAGTCCCTCCCCGGTGGGGTATTCGTTGCCCACACGGTTGATAAACCGCACCATGGCGGGGCTTTCAGCGATCTCGCACTTCTCCAGCAGGCCGGGGATGGCGTCCAACTGGGCCCGGTACTCCTCGCTCCGACGCAGAAGCATCTGGCAGCGCTGGATGGTGGAGCGCAGCTCGTCCTCCTTGTAGATGAAGATGTCCTTCAAATCCTCTGCGGAGGGGATACGCACCATATCCGCGATCTGCTCAATGGAAAAGCCGAAATTTTTAAACCACAGGCAGTCCATCAGGAAGTTTATATCCCAGGAGTCGTAGTACCGATAATCATTATGCGCGTCTTTGTACGGCGTGACAACCCCTTTTTTTTCATAATATCGCAGAAGATCGGTGGAAATGCCCAAAATCCGGGCAACGTCCCCAATTTTGTATCGCATACAATGTCCCTCCATGTTCCTAAAAATTTCTTTCCCAACACAATTATAACTTGACTTTCATACAATTCCAAGGTTTAAAATTTAAATATAGGAAAAAATTTTTTTGTTTTAGGAGGATATACACCTATGGCCTATATGCCTTTGGACAAGAGCAAGTTCTATCTGGACGACTCTAAGATGACCAAAATCTACGACCTGTCCGCCCCCTGGGGCGTGGACACCCCTCTCTGGCCCTTCCCCGGTGCCCGGCAGGATCTGATCTTCCCCCGGGGCCAGTACCTGGGCCGCTTCCACAAGCGCACCATGACCTACACCGGCACCCTCCACGCCGGCACCCACATGGACGCCCCCAACCACGTTCTCCACGAGGAGGAGGTGGATCGGGAGGCCAACGGCTACAACCTCTCTGAGATCCATCTGGAGCGCTGCATCGGCACCGGCGTCATCGTGGATATGCGCTATCTCCGGGACGAGTTCGAGGAGAAGTGGAACGCCGCCGGCGGCGACCCCGCCAAGATGGGCGACATCTGGCACGAGATCAAGCCCGCCGAGCTGGAGGCGGCCTGCGCCAAGGACGGCCTGGAGATCCGGGAGAACGACTGGGTCGTTATCAACACCGGCTTCCATCACTATTGGCGGCAGAACAACGACAAGTACTATAACTACTATCCCGGCGAGGGCCCGGATCTGGCCAACTACCTCTGCTTCGAGAAGCACATCAAGGGTATTTCCGGCACCTGGGGCGCTACCGACGCTCCCCTGTGGCACGACCCCCTGTCCGAGCAGATGCCCTGGCTGGACAAGGCCTACCGCAAGGCCACCGGCAAGGATCCCACGGTGGAGTTCCCCGACTATGAGCCCTGCCACCGCATTTATATGCAGCACGGCGTCTGCACCGTGGAGAACGCGGGCGGCGACATCGACGAGGTAACGGGCAAGCGCATGATCATCGCGGCCTTCCCCTTCCGCTGCGAGATGGCCGACGGCGGCTTCGTCCGTCTGGTGGCCTGGGAGCCGGGCAGCTTCTAATCAGAGGCTCTGCGCCATCCGGCGCGGGAGCGGCGCTGTTCCGTCATCATACTGTGGAAACATGAAAGCTGCATGAAACGGAACAAAGATATTTTTCATACAAATTTTCATACAAAAAATCCGGGGCCGGTTTTTCCGGCCCCGGCAGGTCAGGTAGGGAGCTTGCGATGAAAACCATTGGAGACATCAAAAAAATAGCTGTGCTGGGGGCCGGTACCATGGGGCCGGGCATCGCCCAGACATACGCCATGGGCGGCTACGCCGTTACCATGTGGACCCGCCGGGAGGAGACCAGGGAGAAGGCCAAGGCCGCTCTCAAGACCTCCATTGCTACCTTCGTAGAGGAGGGGCTGATAAAGCCTGAGGAGCAGGAGGCGGTGTATAACCGCATTTCCTTCGCGGAAACGGTGGAGGAGACTGTGGCCGGGGCTGATTTTATACAGGAAACCATCGTGGAGAATCGGGACGCCAAGGCGGCGCTGTATGAGCAGCTTGCCGGACTGGTGGACCCGGAGGTCATTATCGCCTCCAACACCTCCGCGCTGAATATATTTGAGGTGGCGCCGGAGGCCCTTCTGCCCCAGCTCTGCATCGCCCACTGGTACGCCCCGCCCCAGCTCATTCCCCTGGTGGAGGTGGTCAAGAGCGAGCAGGCCCCCCAGGAGATGGCGGACGTGATCATGGAGCTGCTGAAAAAGTGCGGCAAAACCGCCGTGTACATGAAGAAATTCATCCGGGGCTATATTGTGAACCGTTTGCAGCAGTGCCTGAACCGGGAGATCTTCTATCTTCTGGACAACGGCTACTGCGACGCGGAGAGCATCGACCTGGCGGCCAAGGCCAGCTTCATCCCCCGGGCCGTGGTGCTGGGCCTTCTCAAGCGGGCCGACTTCGGCGGCCTGGACATGACGGCCAACAACTACCGCAACCACAGCTACACCATGCCGGAGCATGGGGACGAAATGCCCAAGACCCTGGAAAAGCTGGTGGAGGAGGGGAACCTTGGCATCAAAACCGGCAAGGGCTTCTACGACTACACCGGCCAGGACATCGACGCGCTGAAGGCCAAGCGGGACAAGCAGCTCTTTGAAGTGTTCCGTCTTGCTCAAAAATTCATGGATGACCCAGTATAAAAATCATCCGCGATTTCATCGCGGATGAGAAGGACGCGGGGGATTGCGGAACCCTTGGCGTACAAGTTTTGCAAAGAGATTTGACATTCCCCGGACAACACTATATAATAAGTGTGTTTGGTATATATTACAAATACATTTTTTCAGAAAGGATGATTTCCAATGGCTACTTCAAAGGTTATGTCTGTTGAGGAAGCGGTTAAAAAGTATTGCTTCTCCGGCATGACAGTCCTGCTCCCCGGCTTCGTGAACGTGGGCGTGCCTGAGGTTCTGATCGAGGGCCTTCTGGACGCCAGCATCGGGGATCTGAGCGTTATCTCCAACAACACCAGTGTTCCTGGCCGCGGCATCGGCAAGCTGGTCCGCGCCAACACCATCAAGAAAATCACCTGCTCCCACATCGGCAACAACTCCGAGACCGTCGCCAAGGTGGTGGCCGGTGAGATCGACCTGACCTTCGTACCCCAGGGTTCCCTGTGCGAGAAGGTTCGCGCCGGCGGCGCCGGTATCGGCGGCGTTCTGACCCCCACCGGCCTGTACACCCCCATGATGGAGGGCAAGCAGGTTCTGGAGTGGGACGAGGAGAAGGGCGAGTATAAATTCCTGGAGGGGGAGATCGTTCCCGACCCCACCAAGAAGCGCTACATTCTCGAGAAGCCCCTGCACGGCGACGTGTGCCTGGTTCACGCCTGGAAGGCGGACAAGATGGGCAACGTGGTCTATCGCCGCACCTCCCGCAACTTCAACGAGTGCTTTGCCACCGCCGCTGACCACGTCATCGTAGAGGCGGAGCAGATCGTGGAGATCGGTGAGCTTGACCCGGACGAGATCATGACCCCGGGCTTTGTAGTGGATGCCGTCGTCCAGGGCCGCACCCTGACAGAAGCGTAAGGAGGTAATCGAAATGGCTCTTACTGGAAAAGATTTGATCGCTTACCGCACCGCCCGTTTCTTCCAGGACGGGGACGTGGTGAACCTGGGCATTGGTATGCCCACCAAATGCCTGGACTACCTGCCTGAGGGCGTGGATGTCTGGGTGGACTCCGAGAACGGCGTTGTGGGCCTGACCGGCGCTCCCAAGGAGGGGGACGAGGTAGACCCCAACGTGGTGGACGCTGGCGGCAAGCCCTCCATGCTCCGCACCGGCGGCGCCTGCTTCGACAGCTTCCGCTCCTTCGGCTTCATCCGGGGCGGCCATGTGGACGCTACCGTCCTGGGCGCTTACGAGGTGGACGCGGAGGGCAACCTGGCCAACTGGATGATCCCCGGCAAGACCGCCGCCGGTATGGGCGGTGCCATGGATCTGGTGACTGGCTCCAAGATCACCATCGTCATGACCACCCAGACCGACAAGGCCGGCAACCCCAAGATCGTGGAAAAGACCACCATGCCCCTGACCGGCTATCACTGCATTGACTACATCGTCACCGAGATGGGCTGCTTCCATGTGCTGCCCGAGGGCCTCAAGCTGTTTGAGGTGGCCCCCGGCGTCACCGTGGAGGAGGTGCAGGCCAAGACCGGCGCGAAGCTCATCATCCCCGAAAACGTGGGCTGCATGGTGAAGGAGTAATCCTCCGGCCATGACACGACCTACAGGGCAAGTCCTGCTGTCAGGCTATGCCAAGCTCCCCTCCAACACCGCCGCCCAGAAGATGTACGATCAGCTTGTGGTGGTGGCCAATGTGGATTTTGAGTCCGGCATTGTGCTGGAGGTGGACTGCACTATGGCCACTGACCTTGGCCGACGCTTCGTGTCCGCCATGATGCGGGGCTATGACCTGAACCGCGGCCCGGAGCCGTTGCTGGACGCCATCACGGCAAAGTATTACGGACACCTGAAAAAGGCCCTTCTCACCGCCGTGAAGGAAATTTGCCAGCACTATTCAGACCTCAGAGCGGGCGTGGCAAGCCATTAAGGCCGCCCAGCCCCTATAGCGAAAACCGTCCCGACAGGAGCCGACTGCAAAACAGCCGGATAATCCCACCGGGAGCCGGCGCTTCACCGGCGGGAGAGGAAAAATTTCCCCTCCCAGCCGGTGGGTGCCGTTTTTTTGTTGCCTGATTTTATTTTGACAACCAACAAACGGCGCGTATATACTTTTATCTCAGGAAGGTATATTCGCAAATGGACTCCATTCACGGTATAAGCAGCGCGGAACACAGCCGGTATCTCATGTGTGAGCGGAAGGGTGTTTTTGAGCTTTTGATGATAAGCGCGGGAATGATGGGCGCTTACACCTATAATCTGCGGGGCGGCGTGTTCTGCAACGCGCAGACGGCAAATGTTTTGCTGATGTCACTGGCCTTTGGAAGGGGCCAATGGGCGAGGGGACTGTATTATCTCATTCCCATCAGCGCGTATATTGCGGGAGCCTTCGTGTCGGAGCTTCTCCCCAATCGCGTGAAGAAATGGGGACTGCTGCGGTGGGACACCTATCTGATCGGGGCGGAAATGGTCGCCCTGTTTCTCATCGGGTTTATTCCCTTTTCCGCGCCGAATCAGGTGGTGCAGGTGCTGATAAACTTCATCTGCTCCATGCAGTATAACCCCTTCCGTCAGGCGGAGGGCGTTCCCATGGCGACCACCTTCTGCACAAATCACATCCGGCAGATTGGCATATCGCTGGAAAAGCTCTTCCGGCACCGCGACCGGGCCGCTCTTCGGCGCTGCCTGTCCCATGCCGCCATGGTGCTTTGCTTTTTGGGAGGCGGTACTGTGCTGACGGCGTTTTGCAATCTGCTGGGAACGAAGGCCATATGGCTGGCGTTGCTTCCCCTGGGGGCGGATTTCTGCCTGTTGGTTCATGCGGATCTTTTTCAGGAGCATACCCTGTTGTGGCAAAAGCCTTTAGGGCATTGACAGCATTTCCTGCCAAGTGTCCTGAAAAACAGCAAAAGCCGTGCAGCATTATACACAGAGACATTTTTATTTTATATCGGATGAGTATAAACAAACACGGACTATGCCGTGGGAAACTTGGTAGGACAGTATTATGGTTTTGACAACAACACAGGCCATCGGCCTGCTAATCAGCATTTTGGGCATTGCCGCCATTGCCATTTATTCCGGCAGCAAGCCCCAGACCTTCGACAACGTTAATGGCGCCCCCATCGTGGCGGGCATTATCATCGGCACCCTGGTGGGCGGCTCCTCCACCGTGGGTACCGCCCAGCTCGCCTATAACTACGGCCTGTCCGCCTGGTGGTTCACATTGGGGGGCGGTCTCGCCTGCGTGGTGCTGGGCCTATGGTATGTAAAGCCCCTGCGCCGCTCCGGGTGCATGACCCTGACAGGCATTCTGGGCCGGGAATTTGGGGAGGGCGCAGACATGGCCGCCTCCTGTCTCAGCTCCGTGGGGATGTTTATTAACATCATCTCCCAGCTCATCGCCGGGACGGCGGTGCTGGCCGTTGTTCTCCCGAATATGGGCATCGTGGTGGAGCTTGTTATCACCGCAGCGTTTATGGCGGTGTACGTCATCTGCGGCGGCACCCAGGGCGCCGGACGCGTGGGCATTTTGAAGGTAGTGCTGCTGTATATCTCCATGGCCTTCTGCGCCGTGATTGTGCTGCAGCTTTGCGGAGGCTTCAGCGGATTTATGACCCAGGTGAACACCATCGACACCACGGTGAACCTGAAAAGCCTGTTCGCCCGCGGGGTGGGAACCGATACCGGGGCCTGCCTGTCCCTGATCCTGGGGGTTCTGACCACCCAGACCTACGCCATGGCGGTCATGTCCAGCAAGTCCGACAAGGCGGCCCGCACCGGGGCGCTGGTCAGCGCCGTCCTAATCCCGCCCATCGGCGCGGGCGGCATCCTGGTGGGCCTGTATATGCGGGCAAACTACCCCGGCATCGCGGCTAAGACCGCCCTGACCACCTTCGCCTTGGAGCATCTGCCCGGTCTGGCGGGCGGCATTGTGTTGGGAACCCTGTTTATCGCTGTGGTAGGTACCGGGGCGGGCCTTGCCATGGGTATCTCCACGGTGATTCGGCGGGACATTGTATTCCGCTTCACCGACCGTTTCCAGAACCCCAGGAAAAACCGGCGGCTGAGCCACATCATCACCCTGGTGGTGCTGGCGCTGGGCTGCTGCCTGTCCACCGGCAGTCTGGGGGATACCATTTTGAACTTCGCCTTTATGAGCATGGGGCTGCGTGGCGCGGTGGTGTTCGCGCCGCTGTGCTGCGCTCTGTGGCTGCCGGGGCGGGTAAATAAAAAATGGGTCATGGCCGCCATTATCTCCGGCCCTGTGTGCGTGCTGCTGTTCGGCACGGTCATCCCCATGCCGTGGGGTATGGACTCTCTGTTCGCCGGAATGCTGGCCAGCATCCTCTGCTGTGCCGTGGGTCTGGCCGTGGGCCGGAAGGAGCCGGGATTGGACACTGCGGCTGAATCGTAAGGGTGGGAATGGATTGCTTTTATTGCAATAATCGGCTATAATGGCCTAGGTGATAAAAGCTTTATGAAATCTTTACTTCTTATTATCAATCCCGCCGCCGGGAAGGGTTCCTTCCGAAACGGTCTGGGGGATGTGCTGCTGACCTTCCACAAGGCGGGCTTTCAGCCCACGGTGGTCTTTACCGGCCAGCACGGGGACGCCACAGACATCGTCTCCCAGTCGGGGGCCGGGTATGACCGGCTGGTCTGCGTGGGCGGGGAC
>JAJQFY010000026.1 GCA_021200935.1 Oscillospiraceae bacterium | reverse complement strand
TTTTTTCGAGTGTCTACTCTATGGGGACTATATCAGAAACAGGCCGCGCTAATACCTTTGGTTTTGGCGCGGTTTTTCCCCTTTTCACCCTCTGACCTGGCCAAAAAGGGCCAGCATCGGAAAAAAATCAAAAAAATATCCGCAGGAAAATTCACAAAGGTCTTTCTTTTGAAAGGAGGGTTTGTTATAATAGGGGTGGAAAAACCGACACATAGAAGAACAAAATAAAAAGATTGCCTTTAGGGTAGGGGGTACTGAAAAAATGATTTCACGTGGAAAAGAGGTCAAGGTCTTTACCGGCAACGCCAATCCCACGCTGGCCCAGGGTATATGCGACTGCCTGAATATATCGCTGGGCAATATGCACTGTTCCCATTTCGCGGACGGGGAGTGTTCCATCTCGGTGTATGAGCCGGTGCGGGGGGCGGACGTGTTTTTGGTGCAGTCCACCTGCGGCCCGGTGAACGACAACCTGATGGAGCTTTTGGTGATGATAGACGCCATGCGCCGGGCCTCTGCGGGGCGCATTACGGCGGTCATGCCCTATTTCGGCTACGCCCGGCAGGACAGAAAGGCCAAGAGCCGCGACCCCATTTCCGCGAAGCTGGTGGCGAACCTTATCACAGAGGCCGGGGCCGACCGGGTGCTGACCATGGATCTCCACGCCTCCCAGATTCAGGGCTTTTTCGACATCCCCGTGGACAATCTGGTGGGGGGCAACATCTTCTCCTCCCATTACCTGAAGCGGTTCGGGGCCAACAACGAAAACCTCATCGTGGTCTCCCCGGACGTGGGCAGCGTGTCCCGGGCCAGAACCTTCGCCATGAAGCTGGGGACGGGCCTCGCCATTGTGGACAAGCGCCGGGAGCAGGCAAACCAGTCCGAGGTGATGAACCTGATCGGCCATGTGGAGGGCAAGGACGTCATCATCCTGGACGATATGGTGGACACCGCCGGTTCCCTGGTGGGGGCGGCCAAGGCCCTGCGGGAGATCGGCGGGGCGAACAAAATTTACGCCTGCGCCAGCCACGGGGTTCTCTCCGGCCCGGCCCTGGAGCGGATTGAGAATAGCTGCCTGGAGGAGCTGCTGCTGCTGGACACCATCCCCTACCCCAAGGACAAGCCCAGGGTGGACAAAATTCACTACCTGTCCGTGGCCCCTCTGTTCGCCACCTCCATCCACCGCATTTATGAGGACGAGTCCCTGTCCTCCCTGTTCGACTAATGCTTGGCAGAGGAGGCGGGGTGCAGTGGCTGGCGGTGTTTCTGGGAAATCCCGGCCCGCGATACGCCTCCACCCGCCACAACGCGGGGTTCATGGCGGCGGACGCCCTGGCGAAGGAAAAGGGGGTGGCCGTCACCCGGCTGCGGTTCCGGGCGCTGACGGCCCAGTGCGCCGTTGGGGAGGCGCAGGTGCTTCTTATGAAGCCCCAGACCTACATGAACGAGTCCGGCCAGGCCGTGGGGCAGGCCGCCCGGTTTTATAAAATCCCCCCGGAGCGGGTGCTGGTGGTCAGCGACGACATTCATCTCCCCTGCGGCCAGCTTCGCATCCGCACAAAAGGCTCCGCCGGGGGCCACAACGGGCTGAAAAGCGTGATCGCCCACCTGGGGAGTCAGGAGTTCCCCCGCATCCGCATCGGCGTGGGGGCGCCGTCCTCCGGGGGTCAGGAGCAGATAGACTGGGTGCTGGAGGTACCCCGGAACCAGGACTGGGAGCTGTTTTCCGCTGCCTGCGCCCGGGCCGCCCAGGCGGCGGAGGACTATATCCGCTATGGCCCGGACAGGGCCATGAACACCTATAACAGATAACAACCGCATATTGTATAGAAACAGGTTTCCAAGGCTCATCAAATAACCGGCCTGCCTGGGCGCGTCCGTCCACACAGACCCAATGAAAAGGGAGGCTTCCATGAAAAAGGAATGTATCGCCATGCTGCTGGCAGGGGGCCAGGGGTCGCGGCTGTATGCGCTGACCGCGAATATGGCAAAGCCCGGCATCCCCTTCGGCGGGAAGTACCGCATCATCGACTTCCCCCTGTCCAACTGCGCCAACTCCGGCATAGACACGGTGGGAGTGGTGACGCAGTACCGGCCCATGTCATTAAACGCCTATGTAGGCACGGGACGGCCCTGGGATCTGGATATGGAGGACGGGGGTGTGTTCATCCTGCCGCCCTATATGACGGAGGGGGAGAAGGGGAACTGGTTCTCCGGCACCGCCAACGCCATCTATCAGAATATGGATTTCATCGACATCCGGGACCCGGAATATGTTCTGATCCTCTCCGGCGACCATATTTATAAAATGGACTACGCCAAAATGCTCCAGGAGCATAAGGAGCATAACGCCGCCTGCACCATCGCGGTGATCCAGGTGAGCATGGCGGAGGCCAGCCGGTTCGGCATTATGAACATCGGCCCGGACGGGTACATAAGCGAGTTTGAGGAGAAGCCCCCCCAGCCCAAGAGCGACATGGCCTCCATGGGCATTTACATCTTTAGCTGGAAGACCCTCCGCCAGGCCCTGATCGACGACGAGAACGACCCGGACAGCCACCGGGACTTCGGCAAGGACATTATTCCCAAGCTCCTGGCGGCGGGGGAGAAGCTGTGGCCCTACCGCTTCGACGGCTACTGGCGGGACGTGGGTACCATCACAAGCCTGTGGGACGCCAACATGGATCTTTTAAGCCCCGGCACCCTGGACATTTACGACCCCTCCTGGCCCATCCTGAGCCGGAACCCCATCCGCCCGCCCCATGTGGCGGGGCCGGAGGCGGACATCCGCCATTCTATTGTTACGGAGGGCTGCGTGGTAGAGGGGACGGTGTTCAACAGCGTCCTGTCAAGCCAGGTACGCATCGAGCCGGGGGCCCGGGTGGAGTACAGCGTCCTAATGCCCGGGGCCGTGGTGGAGCGGGGCGCGGAGGTGCGCTTCGCCATTTTGGGGGAAAACGTCCGGGTGCGCGCCGGGGCCCATGTAGGCACCGCGCCGGACGGTTCGGAACGCTGGGGCGTTGCCACCTGCGGGCCGGACATCACCGTAGGCCCCAGCGCTTTGGTGGCGCCGGGCGCCATGCTCTATGACGATTTGGTGGCGCAAAGATGATGAGAAACGATCTGCATGGTGTTCTTTATACCCTTGGCTCCGAGCCTGCCCTGGGCGAGCTGGTGGCCAACCGAAACAGTGCCTCTATCCCCTACGGGGCCAGATACAGGCTGATAGACTTCGCCCTCTCCGCCATGGTGAACGCCGGGGTGCGGGATGTGGGGGTCATTATGGAGCGGGACTACCAGAGCCTTTTGGATCACCTCTCCAGCGGGAAGGACTGGGATCTCTCCCGCCGCCGGGGCGGGCTGCGGCTGCTGCCCCCCTTCGGCCTGCCGGAATCCCACTCCGGCCACTTCGGCGGCTGCATGGAGGCCCTGCGCTCCGTCAGCTCCTACATCCGTGACATCCAGCAGGAGGACATCGTCCTGGCCGCCGGGGACTGGGTGGGGAACGTTGACCTGGCCGCCGCCCTGGAGGTTCACGCCGCCGCCGGGGCCGGGATCACCGCCGTCTGCACCAGGGAAAATCCCCCCTTCGCCCACCACCGGCTGGTGCCGGGGGAGGATGGCTTTGCCAGCGCCCTGCTGTTTTCCCGCGGGGGCGCGGGGGAGGGCCTGGCCTCCACGGAGATCTATATTCTGAAAAAAGACCTGCTGCTGGAGCTGATGGAATACTGCTCCGACGGGCGGCGCACCCATTTCCACCGGGACGCCCTGGCCCACTTCCTGTCGGAGGGGGGTAAAATGGCCGTCTATATCCACGAGGGCTATTTCAGCCGCATCACCTGTGTGGGGGACTACTACCGCTCCAGCGTGGATCTGCTTCGGTCAGAGGTGTATGCCGACCTGTTCCCCTTGGGAACCCGGCCCATCCGCACCAAGGAGCGGGCGGAGGCCAGCACCTATTACGGAGACAACGCCAGGGTGAGAAACAGCCTGGTGGCGGATGGCTGCTATGTGGAGGGGGAGATTCAAAACTGCATCCTCTTCCGGGGCGTTCGGGTGGCCGCCGGGGCGAAGCTCCAGAACTGCGTCATCATGCAGGACACGGTGGTGCAGGAAAACGCCCAGCTAAAAAGCGTTATCGCGGACAAGGACTGCACCGTCACGGCGGGCTGCTTCCTGGCGGGGAGCGACCGGCTCCCCAGCGTGATCCCCAAGGGTCACACGGTATAAAGCGCAAATTTTCGCAGGCATACTTTGTGTATTTCAAGAAAATTTAACGCAGAGCAGCGGAAAAAGGCTCGCTCAGACGGTGTTGGACGCCTGTGAATACAGGTTCTAAAGCACTGAATTTTCAAAGCAAGGAGAAATTGTATGGCAGAAATCACGGGCAGCGAGCTGCACGCTGCGATTGAGGATAAGCTGTGCGCCCATTTCGGCGTCACGGGCCAGCAGGCCACGGACGGCCAGGTGTTCCAGGCGGCGGCTATGGTCATTCGGGAGATCATGAGCCGCACCCTGGCCGCCCAGCCGGAGCGGGAGACCCGGCAGGTGCATTACCTGTCCCTGGAGTTTCTCCTGGGCCGGAGCCTGATGAAAAACGCCTATAACCTGGGGCTGGGGGAGGCCCTGACCCAGGCGCTGGAGGACATGGGCCGAAACGCCGCCGACATATTCGAGACGGAGCCGGATGCGGGCCTTGGAAACGGCGGCCTGGGCCGCCTGGCCGCCTGCTATATGGACAGCATGGCTACCCTGAACATTCCGGCCACAGGCTATAGTCTGTGCTATGAGCTGGGCCTTTTCCGCCAGGTGATGGAAAACGGCTGCCAGACCGAGGAGGCGGACGACTGGCGCCTGGGCGCCCAGGGCTGGCTTGTCCCCCGGGAGGAGGACACCTGCGAGGTGCGCTTCGGCGGCCATGTGGAGGAGGAATGGGACTACACCGGCACCTGCCGCACCCGGCAGACCGGGTATACCAGCGTGCTGGCCGTACCCCGTGATATGCTGATCGCCGGATACGGCGGGAACCGGGTGAACACCCTGCGCCTCTGGGAGGCCAGAAGCCCCCAGAAGCTGGATATGTATCTCTTCTCCGGCGGGCAGTATATGCAGGCCATGGAGGAGCGCACCATGACGGAGGTCATCACCAAGGTGCTGTACCCCGCAGACGACCACCTCCAGGGCAAGGAGCTGCGGTTAAAGCAGCAGTATTTCTTCGTCTCCGCCACGGCTCAGGACATTGTGAAAAAGCACCGGGCCGCATGGGGGGACGTGCGCTCCTTCCCGGAGCATCACGTTTTGCAGATAAACGACACCCACCCGGCCCTGATCATCCCGGAGCTTATGCGGATATTCATGGACGAGGACGGCCTGGGCTGGGACGAGGCATTGACCGCCGTGGAGGGCAGCGTGGCCTATACGAACCACACGGTCATGTCAGAGGCCCTGGAAAAATGGCCTCAGGGCCTGGTGCAGTCCCTGCTGCCCAGGGTCTGGCAGGTGATACGGGAGCTGAACCTGCGCTGGAGCGCTTATCTTCGGGAGAAATTCGCCGGGGACGAGGCCAAGGTGGAGCGGTGCCTGATCCTCTCCGGCGGGCAGGTGCATATGGCAAACCTTTGCCAGGCCGTGTGCTATAAAATCAACGGCGTCTCCACCCTCCACGGGCAGATCCTGACCAGCCGCCTGTTCGCGGATGTGTGCGGCCTCAGGCCGGAGCGGTACACCTTTGTCACCAACGGCATTGACCACCGGCGCTGGCTGGATCAGGTGAACCCGGCTCTGGCCGGACTTGTGCGGGAGCTGATCGGCCCCGGGTTTATCACCAATCCCGAGGAGCTGCGTATGCTCCACAAATATGAAAACGACGCCGCCGTCCTGGATCGGCTGAATGAAATAAAATATCAAAACAAGCAGTCCTTCGCCCAGTGGCTGGAAAAGCAGCAGGGGGCCAGCCCCAATCCGGCTGCGGTGCTGGACGTGCAGGTCAAGCGCCTGCATGAGTATAAGCGCCAGCTTCTGGCCGCTATGCTGATCACAAGCCTCCAGCAGCGGCTTCACGATAACCCCAACATGGACTTCCTGCCCCGCACCTTCGTCTTTGGGGCCAAGGCCGCCGGGAGCTACGTCACCGCGAAGCGGATCATCGAGCTGATAAACTCCCTCTCCGCGGACGTGAATGCCGACCCGGTCTGCCAGGGGAAGCTTCAGGTGTTCTTTGCCGCCAACTACCGGGTCTCCATGGCGGAAAAGCTGATGCCCGCCGCCCAGGTTTCGGAGCAGATCTCCACCGCCGGGAAGGAGGCCAGCGGCACCGGCAACATGAAGCTTATGATGAACGGGGCCATTACCATCGGCACCCTGGACGGGGCCAATGTGGAAATGCACCGCCTTCTTGGGGACGAGAATATGTTCCTGTTCGGCCTGCAGGCGGAGGAGGTGGAGGCCCTGCGTCCCAATTACCGCCCCCACGATTATTATGAAAGCGACCCGGTGACGAAGGCGGTGCTTGACCGCTTCAGCACCGGCTTCCGGGATGGCAAGAGCTATTCCGACCTTGTGGCGGGCCTGCTTTACGGCTGCGACCCCTATATGCTCCTGGCGGACTTCCCCAGCTACCGCCAGGCCCACGACAGGCTGTACAGCCTGCTGGCCGACCCACGGGGGGCGGCCAGGGTATCCCTTGTGAATATCGCGGAATCCGGCGCCTTTGCCGCTGACCGCGCCATTCAAGAATACGCCGGAAATATCTGGCACATTTGAAAGGAGAAACACATGAAGAAACTAAGCAAGATCCTGGCCCTGGCGCTGGCTTTGTGCCTGCTGCTGAGCGTGGGCGCCTTCGCCTCCGGCGAGGCCTCCGGGGAGGCCTCCGATGAGACCGCTCTGTCCATGAACGCGGACGCGGCGGCCTCCGGCACCGCCTACACCGTCACCGAGGACGGCGTCACCGCAAACGAGGTGGAGGGCCTGGAGATCACCGGCGAGGTCACGGACGAGGGAGCCGACGGCATTGAGATGACCATCACCTCCTTCACCACCAACGGCTTTAAGGTGACTGGCGGCACGTTCACCATCTCCAACTCCACCATCACCAAAGAGGTGACGGAGGACGTGGACGCGGACGCCGCCGGCGGCTACATCGCCGGTGTCACCAGCGGCACCCTGATCATCGAAAACTGCACCTTCGTGAACAACGGCAAGGGCGGGCGCAACGGCAACTACACCGTTGACTGCGAGTCCACCGGCGTCATGGTGGTCATCAACTCCAGCATCATCCAGACCGGCGCCACCGGCGACGAGGAGGGCTACACCGAGGATATCGCCGATCCCCCCTCCAACCTGGGCCTGCTGATCTCCGGCTACGCCCGGGCCAATATGTCCGTGGGCCAGTCCCAGACCTATTACTACGGCTCCTATGTGGAGACCGAGGGCTGGGCCGCCATGAGCACCGACTCCGCCCAGAGCGGCTTCACCTTCTACAGCTATGACTCCACCGCCGCGGCCCTGTACGGCGGCTACGGCACCTATGCCGACACCTCCTGCGTGGACTGGTTCTATGCCAGCACCCTGACCAGCGCCGAGGTGGGGGCCATCATCTCCAACAACGGCGAGATCCATATGCGGAACGGCGCGGCTGCGGACGAGGACGTCCTGGCCTACCTGCCGGAGGACTATGAGGTAACGGAAAACTATGGGGACGGACGCTCCTTGGTGGAGGCCGGGCGGAACGACTTCCAGCTCCACTCCCCCGATATGATGGGCAGCGGCGCAAGCTCTGACTACACCGCTATCCTGGACCTGGAGGACACCGACATCATCACCAGCACCGAGCTTGACGAGAATGCCACCCTCACCGACTGGGACGTGGATTACGGCCCCGCCGTGGCGGAGTACATCCAGCTTGTCAAGGGCGCGAACATCCTGGTGAAGTCCACCAGCGCTGACATCGACCTGACCAACGTCACCGCCGAGAGCTATACCGGCGTGCTGCTGCTGACCGCCCTGAACTCCGACTCCATGAGCCGCTACGCCCTGGCCTCCGACGATATGACCGGCAAGGGTACTGATCTGACCATCACCGACAGCGACATTTCCGGCGACGTGGACAGCTTTGACTATCAGCGCAACGCCACCGCGAACCTGGTGAACTCCACCTGGTCCGGCGCCTTCGTCACCATCGACAAGGGTCAGTGGGACGCTATGTGGTCTGAGGAGGCCATGGCCGACGAGTACTGCTACTGGATCCTGGATGCTGAGACCTACTTCGACGGCACCGGCACCATCTCCACCGTCACCGTGGACGAGACCTCTGTCTGGAACGTCACCGGCGAGTCCAACATCAGCGTCCTGACCGTGGCCGAGGGCGGCGTCGTGAACGGCACCGTCACCGTGGACGGCGAGGAAGTGGACGTGTCCGCTGGCGGCACCTGGGAGGGCGACATTGTTATCGCCCCCGCCGAGACCGCTGAGGCCGAGGCGGAGACCGAGGCCGCCGCTGACGAGGCCGCCGGGGACACCCCCGCCGGTTTCGACGAGAGCATGAACGAGGGCCTGGACGAGAGCGCTTACCCCCACTTCGACGAGTATCGTGAGTATGTGGCGGAGATCGCCCTGGCCGACAGCTTCATGGCCTCCCAGAGCGGCATCCCCGACGACATCTATGCCGCCGCCAGCCCCTATATCGCCCCCTTCTCCGACATTAACCCCGTCATCGGAGCCATGGATTACGGCGATTGGATGGCCGAAAACTACCCCGGCGAGGATTTCCCTGCCGCCTAATTCCTGACCCATAACCAATCCCAGCCTCCCCCGCCCAACAGCGGGGGAGGCTTTTTTTTCGTCAAGGGGCCGAAGCCATTCCAAAGGAGCCAATCGGAGGGATGAGGGGATTTATTGAAATATATTGATTTTTGCTTGACAGTGAAGTATAATTTCATTTGCAAATTGCAAGAGCAAGTTGAACACTTCCGTGAAAAGTTTTTAATA
>JAJQFY010000214.1 GCA_021200935.1 Oscillospiraceae bacterium | reverse complement strand
CGCACCCAGCGGTGATAACGCCGAAACCAGGCCCCCGCCGTCACCGGGGCGCCGTCCGTCAGCTCCACGTCACCCAGGTAGGCCCCCCGCAGGTAGGCCCCCTCCAGGGCATCGTGGCTCAGGACGCGGTTGTCCCCAAAGCGGTTTTCCAGGCAGGCAAGATAGGCCCCCGCGTCAATGATTCCCTTGCCGGAAAAGCCGCCCCGGTCAAACAGGTCGGTAAACAGCTCCCCCGTGGGCGCGCCGTAGGGGTCTGTGCCGCCCTGGCCCGCCCATATCCGGGCAAAATCCGTGGCCAGGGCCTTTTCAAGCTCCACGGACATCCGGGGGTGGAGAACGCCGTGGCCCCTGACCACCCTTCCCCCCTCCACCACGGGCCGGTTCAGGGGGTGCATGGCCGCGCCGATCAGGGAGCGGGCCGCTCCCGGCACCAGCCGGGTGTCCCCGTCCAGGCACAGGATATATTGGGCGTGAAGCTCCTTTTCATCCCCGGCGAGGCATTGGAGGGCGCTGGCCTTTCCCCGCACCAGGCGTGCCAGCTCCAGCACCGCCCCCCGCTTTCGCTCCCAGGGGGTGAACAGCTTCTCCCGCTCATCCCACACGGGACGGCGGTGGAGCAGGAAAAAGCCCCCTCCATAGGTCTGATTCAGGGCATTGACCGCCTCCTTGAGGGCCTCCAGCCTCTCCCCGCCGTCCGGGCCGGGATAGGTCTTCCCGTCCGGCAGGTCGGCCAGCACCGCGAACAGCAGCTCCTCCCCGCAGTCCCGGCTGGCCAGGCGGTATTCCTCCAGCCGCTTTGCCAGGGCCGGGCCGGTCTCGCCGTCCGACAGGAGCATAGACACGGCGCACACCGTCCGGCCCGCCGGGCCTGCCCCCTCCTTTAGCTCCAGCCGGGGCAGCCGCCGGGGCCGTACCACCCGCAGCAGCACCCCGTCCATCACCGACCGCACCAGCTCCGACACGGGAAACAGCACCAGCGCCGCCGTCCACAGCCGCCCGGAGGCTACGCCCGCCCACAGGGACAGCAGAACCGTCAGCGTTATCTGCACGGCGATATACCCGGCCCCGGTGCGCTTTGTCTGGGGAAACAGATAGCCGTGCAGGCCCCTGTCCAGGGCGGTCTGGGCCTCCTTGACGGCAGAGACCCCGTGCTTCTTCGCCAGGCGCTGGCACCGCGCCCGGTACATGGCCCGGCTCTCCTCGTCCATTTGGGGATATACGCCGTCCTGCCGCAGCAGGGCGTCCACCGGGTCGGAGCGTTCCAGGGCCTGCGTCAGGTCAAGCTCCGAAAGGGTGCGGAGGCTGGTAAACAGCTCCCCGGCCCCGGCGCCGTCCAGCTCCTCCCGGCCCAGCTCCTGGATCGCCACCATCCGCAGGGCCGCCCCCACCAGGGCGGCCTCGTTTTCCGGCAGCACATCTATGTGCCTGGCCCCTGTGAGAAACTCCTCCACGCGCTCCTCTGTGATAGGGCCTGCCTGCACAAGCTGTCGGCAAAGCGTGACCAGCGCCGCCCCGTCCGGGCCGCGGCGCAGCCGTCCGGCGTTATGGAACGCCTGGAGAGCCAGACCTCCCTCCCGTCGGGCCAAATACTCGTTGTCCGCGTACCAGGCCGGTGCCTTCTCGTCCCGGCTTCTTTCCGTTACCCGGCTCATGGCCGTCCGCAGCCGCCGTTCGGCGCTTCGGGCGGAGATGGTGCCGGTGATGGGGATGCTCCTGGCCGCTTGTTCGCCCCATCTGGCCAGGCTTTCATTACGAATCATTTCCATATCTGCAATCTTACCCCTCTTTTTCGGGGAATATACAGCGGGGCCGCCGCCTGTTTGGGAAAAATACTTGACAGCCCCCCGCCTGCGGGTGTATGATATATGGGCTGTAAAGCGTTTTTACTTGATAGGGAGGCTCTCTCCGTATGGAAAGCACACCCCTGGATCGCTCCCTCCTGCTGGATTTCTATGGGGAGCTTCTGACGGAAAAGCAGCGGGAATACTGCGACCTGCACTGGAACGAGGACTATTCTCTTTCAGAGATCGCCCGGCTCGGCGGCCTGAGCCGCCAGGGCGTGTGGGACATTCTCCGCCGGGCGGAGGCCGCCCTGCAGGACATTGAGGCAAAAACCGGCCTCGTCCGCCGCTATTTGGAGCGGCGCGGGCAGATACAGGCCCTTCACAGGGATTTGGCCGCCCTTCTCCCCGACGACGAGGGCAGCCGCGCCCTGCTGGCCCGGCTGGACAATTTGGAGTGATATAGCATGGCGTTTGAAAGTCTTTCGGAAAAACTAAATAATATCTTTAAAAAGCTCCGGGGCAAGGGCCGTCTGACCCAGGCGGATGTAAAAGCCGCCATGAAAGAGGTTCGCATGGTTCTCCTGGAGGCGGACGTGAGCTACAAGGTGGTCAAGGACTTTGTGAACACCGTCACGGAGAAGGCCGCCGGAACGGAGATTTTAGAGAGCTTAAACCCCGCCCAGATGGTCATAAAGATCGTGAACGAGGAGATGACCGCCCTGATGGGCGGCCAGGCCGTGAAGCTGAACTACTCCTCCAAGGTTCCCAGCGTGGTGATGGTAGTGGGCCTGCAGGGCGCGGGCAAGACCACCAACACCGCGAAGCTGGCCGCCTGGGTCAAGAAGCACCAGAATAAGCGGCCCCTCCTGGCCGCCTGCGACGTGTACCGCCCCGCCGCCATCAAGCAGCTTGAGACCGTAGGCGGGCAGGTGGGTGTGCCTGTGTTCCAGATGGGCCAGGCAAACCCGGTGGATATCGCCAAGGCCGCTGTGGAACACGCCCGCCGCCACGGGAACGACGTGGTGTTTTTAGACACCGCCGGGCGTCTCCATGTGGACGAGGCGCTGATGGAGGAGCTGAAAAACATCAAGGCCGCCGTGGATCCGGCGGAGATTTTGCTGACTGTGGACGCCATGACCGGCCAGGACGCGGTAAACGCCGCCTCCGCCTTCGATGAGGCCCTGGGCATCACCGGCGTTATGCTCACAAAGCTGGACGGCGACGCCAGGGGCGGCGCGGCCCTGTCTGTCCGGGCCGTCACAGGAAAGCCCGTGAAGTTTGTGGGTACCGGGGAGAAGCTGGACGCCATCGAGGTGTTCCACCCCGACCGCATGGCCAGCCGCATCCTGGGCATGGGCGACGTGCTGACCCTGATCGAGAAGGCGGAGCAGGCGGTAGACCAGAAAAAGGCCGCCGAGATGGCGGACAAGCTGATGAAAAACCGCTTCACCCTCCAGGATTACCTGGAGCAGCTCCGCTCCATGAAGGACATGGGTTCCATCGAAGACCTGGCCGCCATGGTACCCGGCCTGGACGCCCGGCAGCTCAAGGGGGCCAAAGTAGACCCCAAGGCCATGGCCCGGACAGAGGCCATCATCCTGTCCATGACCCAGAAGGAGCGGGACAACCCCTCCATCCTGAACGCCAGCCGCAAAAAGCGCATCGCCGCAGGCTCCGGCACCAGCGTGGTAGAGATAAACCGGCTTTTGAAGGGCTTCGACGCCATGAACGCCATGGTCAAGCAGATGTCCGGGTCGAAAAAGGGCCGCCGCATGGGCAAAAAGGCCGGGCTTCTCGGCTTTTAAGCAATTCGCTTCAATATCCGAACAGGATTTTTGAACAGGAGCCTGTTGCCACAGGCTCTCATAAAAAACAAACAATATATTTTGGAGGACAAGACAATGGTAAAGATCAGACTGAAACGGCAGGGCGCGAAGAAGGCCCCCTTCTACCGCATCGTGGTGGCGGACAGCCGCTCTCCCCGTGATGGCCGGAACATCGAGGAGCTTGGCACCTACGACCCCATGGTCACTCCCGCCGCCGTCCATATTGACCTGGAGCGGGCGAAATACTGGATTTCCTGCGGCGCACAGCCCACCGACACCGTCCGTGGACTTCTGAAGATGGCGGAGGCGCAGCAGGCCCAGCAGGCGGAATAAGGCCAGGAGCCATCCAATGAAGGAACTTCTGACCTACATCATACAAAGCCTGGTGGATCACCCGGAGCAGGTCACGGTGGACGAGCGCGTGACCGGCGGAACGACCGTGTTTGAGGTGCGGGTGGCCGATGGGGATATGGGCAAGGTCATAGGCCGCAAGGGCCGCATCGTGCGCCAGATTCGGACGCTGATGAAGGCCGTGGCCCAGCGCCAGGGCCAGCGCGTCTCTGTAGAGATACTGGATTGAAAAAGCCCTACCTGGAGGCCGGGCAAATCGTCAGCACCCACGGCGTTCAGGGCCAGGTGAAAATACAGCCCTGGGCGGACGAACCGGCGTTTTTGACCCGCTTTTCCCATTTTTATATCGACGGGGCGGCGGTAGCCGTCCGCTCCTGCCGGGTGCAGAAGACCATGTGCGTCGCCGCCCTGGAGGGGTATGAGGACGTAAACGCCGCCATGACTCTAAAGGGCAAGACCATCTTCATTGACCGGGCGGAGGCCCGTCTGCCGGAGGGCGCGGTGTTCATTCAGGACATTCTGGGTGCCCAGGTCGTGGACGAGGCAGGCAATGTCCTGGGGGTGTTGGAGGACGTGCTGAGCGAACCCGCCGCCAGCGTTCTGGTGGTGCGGGGCCAGCGGGAGATCCTCATCCCCGACGTCCCCGCCTTCGTGCTGAAAAAAGACCCCGACGGGGGAATTGTCACCGTGCGATTAATTGAAGGAATGTAAATCATCAGAGATAAAAAGCGCTGCTTTTTATCTCTGATGAAAGGGCTGCGGCCTGAACCGCGCACTGCCGCGCCAAGAGCCGCGCCGTGCGCGGTTGCGCGTTTGCACGCCGCCTGCGGGTGGTAGTTAGCAAAACTTTGATAATTAATAGACAAAATGCGAGAGACTTTGTTCCCGCCCCACAGTGACCAAAAGCCAAAAAATAGCTGGGGCTGATTATACTTCCCCATCTCGAACGAAAAGGGAGTGAAAGAATATGTTTTGTCCAAGATGCGGAAAAGAGTTACCAGAGGGCGTAAATTTCTGTCAGGAGTGCGGGTATCGATTTCAGGTACCTGTATGTCCGATATGTGGTACATCGGCAAGACCCGGAACAAAGTTTTGTGTAAAGTGCGGTGCGTCATTGGAGGACGCGGATCCTCAGCCGAAGAAAAATACAAAACGGGACAAGGCGCAAAACCTGAAAAAATCACGTCAACCGAAGAAACCGCCCAGGAAAGGACACTGGAAGATCGTCCTGGTTGCAGCGTTATGCATGGTGGTAGCGCTGGGAGCGTTTGCAACATTTTATTGGCATGGCGAGCGGTCAGATGAGGAAAACATTTCTACCGATGAAGCCAGCAAAATGTTGGATCTGGTCGATGATATCCAGGCTCTGGATCAGCAGAATGCAGACGCAGATGTTATTTACGCTTATCTCTCCTCACTTGATTGGATAGAGAGTATCTGTTATGAGGCGGATGGAGGAATCTCCTGCCGGACGGAATTCGGTGTTACGGCGGTCTGGTCGGATGATACCGATGAAAGCTACATAGGCAGTGATATTGCTGTAAGCTTTGACTTGGATGAAGACTTGCAAATGATCGAAAAAATTGCTGGAGACGGACTAGACATCGTAATCCTTTGCCCGTATGCCTCTGTTGATGACAGATTTATCTTAGACGGGTATGAGGCCGCAGCAGATATGGTCGTTGAGGCCGTTTCCGGTTCTGTCACCGTTTTGAGGGATGAGGAAGTCAGCTTGGAGTCGCTGAAGCATTTGGATGAATACGATATGGTCTTCTTCTATAGTCATGGTACACTCAGCTCCTTGGCAAATTCTGCATGGGACATTCTTGAGAGCGACCCATATACTATGACGGGAGAATTTGCTGATTCAACCACCGCCTATATTCTGCTATCCTCTGATTTTTTTGCGGTCGGACGATTATTGATCTCTCAACTGGACGAATTGGCATAGGTGGCAATTTTTACGAGCATTACTATGAGGATGGAGCCTTGGAAAGTATGTTTTTCCACTTTGGTTCCTGCAACAGTATGCGTACCTCGACGATCTCAGATGCGCTGATTTCTCTCGGTGCTACATGGGTAGAGGGGTGGTCAAATAGCGTCAACTTTAATAATGATTTTCTGCATATGTGGGGAATGCTCACTTGTCTTGCCTATGGATATACAGCAGGGGAAAGTGTCGATTATATTCTGTCCTCCGAAGATGCCCAGAAATACGCCCAATCAGACTGTCAGTTCATCACTGTTGGTAATGATGCCTATCAAATTACTACACCTGCTGATGAGAATAATATAGATGATAATGCAGAAAATTATATCTGGCGTTTGACCGCAATACTGGAAAAAGAGACAGGTGTGGATAACGTCAAATTGTTTGAATATGACGACTACGGAAATCTGACATCTTTTGTTTACGGGCATGAGTACAGCCATCTTTATTATGTCTGTGATGAAACAGGAACCACTTATGGTCTTATTGATTTTGAAGACCCGGACTGGTATAGTCAAGCTGAAAAAGTGGATTTGAGCACTCGGGATATTGACTATTATCTTGAAAGCGGCGTGGCCTACCAACGATCATGGGCTGATATGCCAACTTTATATTTAGATGTGGAGTATACGCTTGATATAGATGAGGATGCGCGGTCTGTAACACTAGAGTGCGTGTTTGGCCCTGAACGGGAGTGGAGTGAGTATGGTTTTGGCCTTAGGGCATCTGAAACAATAGTCTATTATTATGACTCTGATTACAATATTACCGCTGTTGATGTCACGGATGATTATGGAGACTTTATATACATGGACTATACGTCATGGGAATATAGTGAGGATAAAAGCACTGTTACTGTATATAGTGATCATTCCTATATTGCTATTGACGGCAGTGGTGATTCTTATACTTATGAGCCGGTTGTTTATACCATCGCCTACGACGAAAACGGAAATATTGAAAGCGCCACAGGGGAAAGCGAATCTGGAAATACGGTGACTTATACATTCACCTACGATGAAAATGGAAATGTTGAGAGCATCACAGGGGTTGACAGTACTTATACATTTCGGTGGGAGAAATATCTGTCGGATTCAGATGATGCCGACGTAGAGGAGCCTCCAGAAGCGGTTTCAAATTTAGTTACCACAGCATATACAGCATCATTCGATGACTTAGATTATACGAGGGAAATAACAGGCGACTATACTTACGAATATTACATTCCGCAGATTAACCTTGAGAGTGAAGCAATCGATGATATTAATGACGAGATTTGGAATCTTTTATTTAAAGGATTCATGCAGGAGGTTGAAGATTGTGTTGCAGGTAATACTTCAATATACATTACTCAAATCGATTATGAGTGGTTTGTAAATGGGAACATACTTTCATTGGTAATTTGCGTTATGTGGGACTGGGGAGGTAATGACTATTATGTGTATAATATTGATATAAACAGTGCACGAGTTGCCTCAGATGATGAAGTTTATTCCTATTGTGAGCTGACACAGGATCAATACAGGGAGCTAGTTTACGAAGCATTATATAACTATTATTGTGAACGTTATAAAGATGCGTCTGAAATTGATGGTTATGATGAAAAGTTGCTGCTAACAATTTCTGACGAAAATATTGATTTGTCCGTGCCGTTTTTAAATGAAGAGGGACAACTCTGTATTATTGGAAGAATTTATGCATTGGCTGGAGCAGAATATTATGATCACATTATTGTTCTTGATGAATCTGACATCAATGAGAAATATTCATCCGTGTCCTCAAATGTTATGACTGAGGATGAATTTCAATCTTTCCTATCGGATGAAATTATACTCTATTATTTGTATACTGATTATGACGAGGATGGTTTGAATGAAGTATTTGTCATTACCGGCAGTGCTGATGATTATTTGACGGGGTATTATATAAACGTTAATATTTATTTTCAATCCTCAGACGGCGAAATAACCGAATTGCAGTCCGATACATATGGATATCTTCGAGGTGAAAACTATTTAGATACAGGAAATGGAAAATTTCTTGTATGGGAAGTAAGCGCTGGTGGTTCGGGCAGTTCATCCTTGATTTATGGCGTTAAGAATGGGCAAATATACGAACCTGCGTTGTCTGGAAGTGTTATGAATTTTGATTTTGTATACGAAAGTACAAATACATATTGCGGAATAACAAGCGACTGGAGTAATGGGTACCACGATTATACTGAACACGTATTCTTATATAACTCTGATACTGGAGAGTTTGAAGAAACTTCCTAAACAGAAAAAGCAAGCTAATAGGTTATTGATCATGTGGGAGGCCAAAGCGAGATATCCTTTGAAGAACAGAGGATTGACTTCGACACTCTCGAAATTTCTCGCATTTGGATCTTTGTAAAACAAACGGCGGGAGTCCATGCTCCCGCCTGTCTTATATGGTGAGATAAATCATGTCTATGCGAATCGACATACTGACCCTGTTTCCCCAGGCGGTGGACGCCATGATGTCTTCCTCCATTCTGGGACGGGCGGAAAAGAAGGGTCTGATAGAGATAAACTGCGTCCAAATACGGGACTTCACCACCAACAAGCAGCAGCAGGTGGACGACTACCCCTATGGGGGCGGGTGGGGCTGCGTTATGATGGCCCAGCCGCTGAAGGCCTGCCTTGACCACGTTGCCGTCCAGGCGGGCGATAGGAAACGCCGGGTCATCTATATGTCCCCCCAGGGAACCCGCTTCGACCAGGGCCAGGCCCGCCGCCTGGCGGCGGATTACGACCATCTGGTGCTGGTGTGCGGCCACTACGAGGGGGTAGACGAGCGGTTCATCCAGCTATGCTGCGACGAGGAGATGAGCATTGGGGACTTCGTCCTGACCGGCGGGGAGATTCCCGCCATGGCCATTGCGGACAGCGTGTGCCGTCTGCTCCCCGGCGTGCTTTCAGACCCGGCCTGCTATATGAGCGAGAGCCATTGGGACGGCCTTCAGGAATATCCCCAGTACACACGCCCGGAGGAGTGGGAGGGGCTGGCCGTGCCGGAGATCCTGCGTACCGGCAACCACCGGGACGT
>JAJQFY010000017.1 GCA_021200935.1 Oscillospiraceae bacterium | reverse complement strand
CAAGCACATATACGGTATGCAGCCCTGGCCCTGCGCCACGGCGGAGCTGGGGGGTACGGCCTTTAAAATCTTCTCGGCGGAGCAAACGGGCCGGTCGTCCTCCAAGGAGCCGGGAACCGTTGTCGCCGCCGGGAAAAAGGGCATTGAGGTGGTTTGCGGCGGGGGGGAGACGGTTCTCGTCACCGAGCTGCAGGCCGCCGGAGGAAAACGCATGACGGCGGGTGCCTACCTTTTGGGGCATCCTATGGAGGTCTGATATGCCGCGACGGGCTGCGCTGGAGGCGCTGGAACGCTTCCGCCGGGACTCCGCCTGGAGCCGCCAGGTGATGAGTACGCTGATTCGGAAATACAATCTGGACGGACGGGACGGCGCCCTGGCCGCCCGGCTGTTTTACGGCACGCTGCAAAACCTGATCCTGCTGGATTACTACCTGGATATCTATGCCAGAGGCAGGCTGGAGCCAAAGGTGCGGGATATTTTGCGCCTGGGGGCCTATCAGCTTCTGTTCATGGATAAGGTTCCGCCCAGCGCGGCGGTGAACGAGGCTGTCAGCCAGTGCAAGAAATATGCCCCCCGCGCCGCCGGACTGGTGAACGCCGTGCTGCGCCGCATGGCGGCGGACAGAGACCGAAGCTGTCTGCCTCCCCTTCCAACACAGGGAGGGCCGGAGTACCTGACGGTGAAATACAGCCACCCCCGCTGGATGGTGGAGGAGCTGATGGAAATGCGGGGCTACGACGGGGCGGAGGCCGTCCTGCGGGCCAATAACGAGCCGCCGCCGATTTATGTGCAGACGAACACCCTGAAAACCACCACAGAGGAGCTGGCGGCCCAGCTTCGGGCGGAGCCGTTCGGGAATATCCCCGGCTGTCTGCGTATGCCCCGCCAGGGGCGGCTGGAGGAGAGCGAACCCTTCGCCCAGGGGCTGTATTATGTGCAGGATCCCGCCGCCCACAGCGTGGTGCTGGCCGCCGGGCTTCAGCCGGGCATGACCGTGCTGGACGCCTGCGCCGCCCCTGGGGGCAAGAGCTTTGCCGCCGCCATCGCCATGGAGGACGGGGGCCATGTTCTCGCCAGGGACATCAACAGCAAAAAGCTGGCGCTGGTAAGGTCAGGGGCGGAACGGCTGGGGCTTTCCTCCATCCAGTGTCAGCCGGGGGACGCCAGAGACGCCTCAGGCGCTTTCGACGTGGTGCTGGCAGACCTGCCGTGCAGCGGCCTTGGGGTCATACGGAAAAAGCCGGACATTCGCTACCGCCTCCAGGAGGAGCTGGACGCCATCCCAGACCTGCAAATAGAGCTGCTGGACGCCCTGGCGGAAACCGTCAGACCCGGCGGGAGGCTTGTCTATTCTACCTGCACCTGGCGGGCGGGGGAGAATCAGGCTGTGGCGTGGCAGTTTTTATCGGCGCACAGGGAGTTTGTCAAGAGCTATGAACGGGTCTTCTGGCCCGATATGGATGAAACGGACGGGTTTTATATATGCCGGATGGAGCGAATAAGTCTGATATAAAATCCATGCTGCCCCAGGAGCTGGAG
Organism: Oscillospiraceae bacterium; assembly: GCA_021200935.1. GTDB lineage: Bacteria > Bacillota > Clostridia > Oscillospirales > Oscillospiraceae > CAJOIG01. Next base: position 7,634 of record JAJQFY010000017.1, on the reverse strand, counting down.
GCGGAGCTGAAGGGGCTGGGCCTGCCCGCCTGGCGGGCCAGGCAGGTGTTCCGCTGGCTGGGGCGGGGGGTCACGTCCTTTGAGGAGATGACCGACCAGCCAAAGGCACTGCGGGCCGCCCTGGATGAGCGATATTTCATCCCCAGTCTGACGGTGCTGCAAAAGCAGATATCCGCCCAGGACGGCACGGAAAAGCTCCTGTGGCGTCTGCCGGACGGGGAGAGTGTGGAGACCGTGTTCATGCGCTATAAGCACGGAAACACCGTCTGCATTTCCTCCCAGGTGGGGTGCCGGATGGGCTGCGCCTTCTGTGCCAGCACCATCGGCGGGCGGATACGGAACCTGTCCGCCGCGGAAATGCTGGACGAGGTGCTTCGCACGGGCCTGGAATGCGGGCCGGTCTCCAATATTGTCCTCATGGGCATTGGGGAGCCGCTGGATAATTTTGACAGCGTTCTCCGCTTCCTGCGACTGGTAAACGACCCGGAGGGGGCCAATATTGGAATGCGGCACGTCTCTCTTTCTACCTGTGGCCTGATAGAAGGAATTGACAAACTGGCCGCCCTTAATTTACAATTAACCTTGTCCGTATCCCTCCACGGGCCGGACGACGAGACCCGCTCCCGGCTGATGCCGGTAAACCGGCGGTATGGGGTGGATGCCCTGCTGGAAGCCTGCCAGCGGTATTTTCGGCAGACGGGGCGGCGCATTTCCTTTGAATACGCCATGGTGCGGGACGTAAACGACACCCCCTATCACGCCAGGCTGCTGGCAAAGCGCCTTCGCGGCACGGGGGCCCATGTAAACCTTATCAGGCTTAACTACGTTTCGGAGCGGGACCTGGTTCCGTCCACAGAGGAGACGGTTCGGGCCTTCGCCAGGGAGCTGGCGGACAGCGGCGTCACGGTGACGGTTCGGCGTCGGCTTGGGAGAGACATTGACGCTGCCTGCGGGCAGCTTCGCCGCGGGCAAATGAGGCACCTATGAAATGTTTAATGTTTTTGGATTGAGCGACAAGGGCCGGTTTCGGGCCGAAAATCAGGATTCCTTCGATGTCTCCGCCGTCGCGGGCGGGCTGCTGGCCGTGGTCTGCGACGGCATGGGCGGGGCCGCCGCCGGGCTGCTGGCCAGCGATATGGCGCGGGCCAGGTTCATGGCCTTCGCCAGGTCTGCCCTGGAGACCTCGGACGGCACGGACACGGGGGATATTCTCCGCCAGGCCGCCGACGCCGCCAACAGGAAAATATACAGCTTCGCCTCCCACTCAGAGGAATACGCCGGGATGGGAACCACCCTGGTGGGCGTTTTTATGAGGGAGGACACGGGGGTTTTCGTGAACGTGGGCGACAGCCGGGCCTATCGGATCGCGAAGGACGGCATTGTCCAAATCACAAAGGATCACTCTCTCGTGCAGATGATGGTGGACAGCGGGCAGATTACTCCTGACCAGGGCCGCCACCACCCACGGCGGAATATCATCACCCGTGCGGTGGGGAGCGAGCGGTTTGTCACCAGCGATATTTTCACCTTTTCCATCCGGCCTGGGGACAGGTTCCTCCTCTGCTCGGACGGGCTGACGAACGCCATGGAGGATGCGGAGCTGCACCGGCTCATCCTGGCGGCGGGAGACGCGCAGACTGCCTGCCGCGCCCTGGTGAACGAGGCGGTAGACGGCGGCGCAAGGGACAACGTGACCGCCATTGTGATTTACGACAGAAAGGGGGACGCATGATATGGACAACAAAGTGGGCTGGCGTCTGGGCAAGACGCTGGATGGCCGGTATGAAATGCTCTCCGTGTTGGGCATAGGCGGCATGGCCGTGGTATACAAGGCGTTCGACCACAAGCAGAAACGAAATGTTGCCATTAAGGTTCTGCGGGACGACGTGGCTATGGACGGGGATTCTCGCCGCCGGTTCCGCACGGAATATCAGGCGGTTGGCAAGCTCAGTCACCCCAATATCCGGGCGGTGTACGACGTTGTGTCCACCGGGGACACGGAATACATCGTGATGGAATATGTGGACGGCATCAACCTGAAGCAGTATCTCAAAAAGAAGGGCAGCCTGTCCTGGCGGGAGACGCTGCATTTTTCCACCCAGATTGCCAAGGCCCTCAGTCACGCCCACAGCAAGGGCATCATCCATATGGACATCAAACCCCAGAACATCATCCTGTCCAAGGACGGCACGGCCAAGGTGGCCGACTTCGGCATCGCCCAGCTAGAGGAGGCCGAGCAGGACGGTTCCGCCGAGGAGGCGGTGGGGAGCATCCACTACATCTCCCCGGAGCAGGCGCGGGGCGAGGCGGTAGACGCCCGGTCAGATATCTATTCCCTGGGTGTGGTCATGTATGAAATGCTGACAGGCCAGCTCCCCTTCGACGGGGAGACGGTGAGTGAGGTGGCGATGAAGCACTTCACGGTCATCCCGGACGCGCCCACGGCCATTAACCCGGACATCCCGCCGGAGCTGGAAGAGATAGCCCTAAAGGCTATGCAGCCTGATCCCAACGACCGCTACAGCACGGCGGACGAAATGCTGGCCGACCTGGAGGATTTCCGCAAGGGGCAGACGGCCTCGGTTGGCAGAGCCGTGCAGCGGGCTTTGGCGGAGAATGTACCCCCCATGCGGGACGAGGTTCACGTCATCTCCCGGAATGTCCCCCGCATCAGCACCGCCGGGGAGCTTTCCAGGGAGGGCTATGTCCGCCGCCGGGCCAGAGAGCGGCGCATCAGCAATCTGCTGGGCTTCGGCCTGGTGCTGGTGTTCATTCTGGGGCTTTTCGGCTTTGTGTGGAATTACTGGCTGGGCGACATTTTCAGCGACGCGGAGCGCACGGACGTGCCGAACTTTATCGGCTCCATGGCGGGTGAAATCACCAGCGACGAGGCTATGACCAGCCTGTTTAACTTCACCATCGTGTACAAGGCGGATTCCACATACGAGGAGGGCGTCATCACCGCCCAGGAACCGGCGGCTGGCACCAGCCGGATGATTGTGTCCGAGGGCATCAGCGTACAGCTTACCGTCAGCTCCGGGATTCAGCTTGTGGAGGTGCCGGATCTTATCAATCACCCCTACACGGAGGCCCAGGTTCAGCTTCAAACCCTGGGGCTGGAGGTGGAGATCGTGCTGGAGGAGTCCAGCTCCATCACGGAAAACTATGTTATCAGCACCAGCCCGGAGGCGGGGGCGTCTGTCGCCAGCGGCGATACCGTCACCCTGACCGTCAGCGCCGGGCCTTCCGTCAGCTACGCCACGGTGCCGGATCTGGTGGGCATGACGAAGACAGAGGCGCTGCTGGCCCTCCAGCAGGAGGGGCTTGTCTGCTCCGAGGCGGACATCACCTATGTGTCCTCCAGCGCCAGTGAATCGGGGTATGTCATCTGGCAGAACTACACCAGCGGCACCCAGGTTGTCAGCGGCACCGCCGTGTATATCCAGGTCGGCACCGGCCCCAGCGCTACCGCGACCCCGGCGCCTACCGAGACGCCTGCGGTGGTTGTCGCGGAGTCAGACGATACCGGCAGCGCGCCGGAGGCCGTTGAGGACGGCGCGGCGTGAGCAGAGAGGGAACCATTGTGAAGGCCCTCAGCGGGTTTTACTACGTCCGGCATGAGGACGGCATTTTGGAATGCCGGGCCAGAGGCCGCTTCCGCAAGGAGGGAGTGTCCCCCCTGGTGGGAGACCGGGTTCTGGTGGAGGAGGGCCAGGACGGCGCCGGTACGGTGACGGAGGTGCTGCCCCGCGAAAACGCCTTTACCCGCCCGGCGGTGGCCAATGTGGACTATCTTGTCATGCTCCTGTCCGCCGCCCTGCCGGTGACAGACCCCTATCTGTCAGACAGGGTGACGGTGCGGTGCGAGAAAAACCACTGCGGTGTCATGCTGGTCATCAACAAATGCGACCTGAATCCGGGGGAGGAGCTGTTTGAAATCTACCAAAGCACAGGCTACCCCCTGTTCCGCGTCAGCGCCGTCACCGGCCAGGGCATCCGGGAGCTGAAGGAGGCCCTGGGGGGGAAAATCTGCTGCTTTACCGGCAACTCCGGCGTGGGCAAAAGCAGCCTGATAAACGCCATGGCCCCCGGCTTTCACATCCCCACCGGGGCCGTCAGCGAGAAGCTGGGCCGTGGCCGTCATACCACCCGCCATGTGGAGCTGTTCGACCTGGGGGGCGGTACGCTGCTGTGCGACACGCCGGGCTTCGCCTCCTTCGGGGACGAGGCAGAGGAGCCGATCACCACAGAGGAGCTGCCTCATCTGTTCCCGGAGATGGAGGCCCTGGGGGGTAGCTGCCGCTTTGACGACTGCACCCACCGGGCGGAGCCGGGCTGCGCCGTCCGCGGGGCGGTGGAGGCGGGACGCATCCACAAAAGCCGGTATGCCTCCTACCTGCGGCTGTATGAGGAGGCCGCCCGCATTCGGCCCTGGGAGCTGGAGGGCCAGCGGGCCGGGAGTAAAAAGCGGCCATAAAGGAACAAAAAACGTCTCTCATCCATAGGATAGAAAGGATGGGAGGCGTTTTTTATGGGAAAAAAAGGACGAGGCGGCCTGTGCGGCTGGCGTGCGGTAATCGCGGGGGCGCTGATCGTGATGGCCCTTATATTACCGGCCTGGTTCTGGTGGCTGGTGTGTGCCGTGCTGCTGGTTTTCGGCGGCGTCTGGCTTTTGAAGGGGTAAGACATATTTGTCCCCGCCGGGGCATACCCTTGCATAGAACATTATGCAAGGAGCGATAGCATCATGGATACGGACTTAAAAAAGGATATATACGAGGAGCTGGCGCTGGTCTGGCAGGGGGCGGCCGGCCGGGAGTTTTCGGCGGAGTGCGTTGTCCCCGACACCATGCCGGACGTTGGCTCCCCTGTGGACGCGGAGGGGATTTTGACCCTGCGGAGCAAGGACACAGAGGCGGGGAGCGTTCGGCTCGCCGCCTCCCTCAGCGTGTGGGTGCTGTATATGCCGGAGGGGGGCGGGACGGTGCAGAGCCTGCCTGTCACCGTGCCGGTGGAGCTGTCCATGGAGGCGGAGCCGGTGGATACCGACTGCCGCACGGTGGCCCGGCTCCGGGTTCGCGCCTTGGACGCCAGAGCCGCCAACTCCCGGAAAATCTCCCTCCGGGCCGATATCACTGCCCGGGCCCGGAGCTACCAGAAGCGGCGGCTGGAGCTTGCCGTGGGCCTGGAGGGTGAGGCGGCCTCCGCCCATGTGCTGACCCGGACGGTCTCCGTGACGGCGGTGTCCGACGTGCGGGAAAAGACCTTCGTCGCCGCCGATGAGTACCAGCTTCCCGCCGGGGGCGCTTCCGCCATTTTAAGTCAGCGGGCGGAGGCCGCCGTGGAGGAGGTCAAGGTAGTCAGCGGCAAAGCGGTGTTCCGGGGCCGGGTGTGGGTTGACCTTGTCCTGGCTGGTGGGGAGGAGGGGCAGGTCTTTTCGGGCCGGTACGAGACGGAGTTTTCCCAAATTATGGAGATAGACGGGGAGAGTGAGGCTGTGCCGGAAATTACCCTCATGCTGACAGGGGCCTATTTCGACCTGCCGGAGCGGGGGGCGGAAAACGGACGGACCGCATCGGAGCTGCATCTGGCCGCCCAGTGCGTCTGCCGCCAGACCAGGGAGATTTGCTATATGGCGGACGTATACAGCAACCGCACCCTGCTGACGGCGCAGACGGAGCCGCTGACCCTTGTCACCGGGGTGAAGCACCTTTCCATGCGCCAGACCGTCACAGGCAGCGCGGAGCCATCCGGGGCAGCGGGGGAGGTGCTGGCCCTTTCCGCCAGAGTGAGCGGCGTCTCTGTGGAGGAGGGAACGGTCAAGACCTCCGTCAGCGTCCGGCTCCTGTGTCGGCAGCCGGACGGGCAGCTCTCCCTGTCCCGGTGCCGCCTGGGGGCGGAGTTCACCCCGGATCTGCCGGGGGATACGGCCCTTTCCTCTGTCACGGTGCGGGCGGCGGATGTATATTACGCCCCCTCCGGGGCGGGGCTTGACGTGCGGGCCGGGCTGCAAATGGAGGCTCTGGCCGTGTCGAAACAGGAAATTTCCAGCATTTCCCAGGTAACGGAGGACGGGGAGGCATGGGCAGCTATGCCCCCGGCGGCCTCCGTCACCCTGGCGCGAGTGGAGCCGGAGGCGGATCTGTGGGCCCTGGCGAAGCGGTATCACTCCACCCCGGAGGCCATCGAAAAAGCCAACGAGGGCCGGGAAAAGGGGCTGCTTCTCATCCCAAAATGCCGATAATAAATAGTTGATATTGGCGTTTTTTTATGGTACAATACCCTGTAAAGCAAACATACAGGGGGATATAAAGAATGTCGGGACATTCCAAATGGCATAACATACAAAAGACCAAGGGCGCGGCGGACGCCAAGCGGGCCCAGACCTTCACCAAGATTGCGCGAGAGATGATCGTGGCGGTGAAGGAGGGGGGCAGCGGCGACCCGAAGAACAATATGCGCCTGGCCGCCGTCATCACCAAGGCGAAGGCCGCCAATATGCCGAACGACAACATCAAGCGCACCATCGAAAAGGCGCTGGGCAGCGGCGACACCTCCAACTTCGAGAGCGTCACCTATGAGGGCTATGGCCCCAGCGGCGTGGCCGTCATTGTGGAGGCCATGACCGATAACCGCAACCGAACCGCCAGCGAGGTTCGTCACTGCTTCGATAAATATAACGGAAACCTTGGGGCCACCAACTGCGTGAGCTGGTCTTTTGACCGCAAGGGCGTTATTGTGGTGGACAACGAGGACGGCGACCTGGAGGAGGACAACGTCCTTATGGACGCCATGGAGGCCGGTGCGGCAGATATGGAGACCGAGGAGGGCGTGTTCACCATCTACACTGCCCCGGACGACGTGACCGCCGTAGCCGACTATATGACCGAGCATGGGTATAAGCTGGTCTCCGCCCAGGAGGAAATGGTACCCCAGAGCTATGTGAACCTGACCGAGGAAGGGGACAGGAAGAATATGCAGAAGATGCTGGACGTGTTCGAGGACAACGACGACGTGCAGAACGTCTGGCACAACTGGGGCAACATGGACGAATAAGGCAGATGAGCGAGCTTTCCGAATGGCCGCGGGCATGAGCCGAAAGGCTGTGCGTGAGGAAAGTCCGGGCTCCACAGGGCAGGAATAACGGGTAACGCCCGCCGATGGCGACATCAGGACGAGTGCAACAGAAATAGACCGCCGCTGCCTTGCAGCGGTAAGGGTGGAAAGGCGGTGTAAGAGACCACCTGGCGGATTGGCGACAGTTCGCTGCTGTAAACTCTATTCGGAGCAACACCGTGGAGGGGAATATAGGTCGGCCCGGCCTCCCCGAGGAGGTGGCTGGAGCGGTACGGCAACGTATCGCCTAGATAGATGGCCATTTTTAACAGAATCCGGCTTACAGGAAAGCTCGTCACCTAATAAAACAGGGGGCTGTATCAAGACGCAAGGTTTTGATGCAGCCCCCGTTTCTGTTGTTTAAGACGCGGAGCGGGAATTTTCTCACTTGGGGGTACCCCCGAGTGACCCCCTACCCCCGTGGAAAAACCCCAAGTGGGGAGCAAACCCTTGCGCCCCAAGGGTTTTCGCACTTGGGGGGCCACAAGTGAGGAACTTGAGAAATAGCAAGTGAGAAA
>JAJQFY010000226.1 GCA_021200935.1 Oscillospiraceae bacterium | reverse complement strand
GGCAGGGCTGGGTGACGGCGGTGTCCTTCAGCTCCTCCTCGCTGCCGGTAAAGCACTGGGCGGAGGTGCCGGGGCGAACCGCCTCGGCCTGGCGGAAAATTTCCGCCGCCGCCGGGCTTTTCTGGGCCAGCTCCTGGCCCATCCCGGCGTGCTGCGCCCCCTGACCGGGGAAGACAAAGGCTATTTTACCCATGATGCCGCCCCCTTCAGATAAGGCTCCGCCCCCTCCATCAGCTCCTTTACGATGACCGCCGCGGGCTGGATCTCGTGAACCATGGCGGCGGACTGGCCGGACATGAAGCAGTTCTTCGTCCAGTTGCCCTCCTCCACCGCGCCCCGAAAGGCGCCCACGCTCATTTTTTCCAGCTCCTCATCCGGCGCGCCGCCGTATTCCGCCTTGGAGTAGGCCCGGGTGAAGCCGTTTCGCAGGCAGCGGATGGGATGATCCAGCCGCTTGCCCACCACCGTAGTACCCCGGTCGGTGGCCTTTAAAATGCGCTCCTTGTAGGTGGGGTGAATGGTACACTCCTCCGCGCTCAGAAACCGGGTGCCAACCTGCACGCCGCAGGCCCCCAGCATCAGAGCCGCCGCTACGCCCCGGCCATCCGCAATGCCCCCGGCGGCGATCACGGGCAGGTCTGTGGCGTCGCACACCAGGGGTACCAGCACCATGGTGGTCAGCTCGCCCACATGGCCGCCGCTCTCCCCGCCCTCGGCAATCAGGGCGGAGGCCCCGGCGCGGGTCATCAGCTTCGCCATAGCCACGGAGGCCACCACGGGGATGACCTTGACCCCGGCCTCCCGCCACATGGCCATATAACCGGCGGGGTTGCCCGCCCCGGTGGTGACAGCCGCCACACGCTCCTCCGCCGCCACGGCGGCCACATCGTCCGCGTAGCGGCTCATGAGCATGATGTTCACCCCAAAGGGCTTGTCGGTCAGGCTCCGGGCAATGTGGATCTGCTCCCGGACATACTCCGCCCGGGAGTTTCCGGCGGCGATAATGCCAAGGCCCCCCGCCTCCGACACGGCGGCGGCCAGCCGCCCGTCGGCGATCCAGGCCATACCCCCCTGAAACAGGGGGTACTGGATGCCCAGCATCTCACAGATAGGACTGTTAATCACCCCTCCTGCTCCGCCTTCTTCGCCTCGATAAAGGCCACCAGCTCGCCTACGGTCTCCACCTTCTGGTCAAGCTCCACTTCCATGCCGATCTGGTCCTCGAGCTGCATAAGAAGCTCCACCGTGTCCAGGGAATCGATCCCCAGGTCGTGGAATTTGCTGTCCATGGTGATGTCGGCGGGGTCGCACTCCAGCCGGTCGGCAATCAGGGCCGCAATACTGTCAAAAATCATGGTTATACCCTCCAATAGTTCAAAATATAAAAGTAATCAGCGTTTACCTGCGCGCGAAAAAATGCGAGGGTAATCATTGATTACCCTCGTGGTGATAATACCATATCGGCCATCGGATGTCAACCAAATATTATGCCGATTCAGGGGCCGGAAGGGACGCTACAGCATAAGCGCAATGTCCCGGCAGAGGGCGGCCACGTCCTGTGGGTCGGTACTCCAGCTTGTGCAGAAGCGGACGCACTGGTGGGTATCGTCCACGCGCTCGTACTGCTCGAAGATGTATTTTTCCCCGAGGCGCCGGGCCTGCCCGTCCTCCAGAACCAGGAAAAGCTGGTTCGTGCAGCTTTCGATGCAGCAGGAAACGCCCTTTTGGGCGAAGGCGGCCTTCAGCTCCATGGCGTACTGGTCGGCCCGGCGGGTTATCTCGAAATACAGCCCGTCCCGGAACAGGGTGTAAAACTGTGCCCCCAGCAGCCAGCCCTTGGCCAGCATGGCCCCGCCCTGCTTCATGTAGTGGCGGAACCCCTGGTTTAGGGCGGGATTGGTGATGACCAGGGCCTCCCCGAACATGGTGCCGCATTTGGTGCCGCCAATGGTGAATATGTCCGCGAGCCGGGCCAGATCCGCCATGGTCACATCGTTTTCCGCCGCCCCCAGGCCGTAGCCCAGCCTGGCCCCGTCGATATAGAGATACAGGCCGTACCGCTGGCAAAGGGCGTGTATCTCCTCCAGCTCGGAGAGGGAATAGATGGTGCCGTACTCCGTGGGGAAGGCCAGGGACACCAGCTTTGGCTGGGCGATTTGGTCCTGGTGGGTGCTGGTGAGATACAGCTCCATCTGGGCCGAGATGAAGGCCGGGTCAAGCTTTCCCTCCCGGCCCGGGCAGGTGACGAGCTTTATCCCCGCGTGTTCCGGGGCGCCGCTCTCGCGGACGTTTATGTGGGCCGTGTCCGCGCACAAAACGGCCTGATAGGGCCGCAGGGCGGCGGCGAGGGCCAGCACGTTCACCTGGGTGCCGCCGGGGATAAAGTGGACAGCGGCCTGGGGGCAGTCCAGGTATTTACCGATCTCCTGTGCCGCCGCCCGGCGCCACTCGTCCTCCCCGTACCCAGCGTAGGAGGTGGAATTGATCTCTGTCAGCGCCTGCAAGATGCTGGGGTGGCAGCCCTGGCTGTAGTCGTTATTGAAGCGGATCATACCTTGGCCTTTGCGTCGCAGTAGATGCAGCGGTAGATCTTCTTCTCCCGGTCGGCCAGGCGGAAGATCTGGGGCAGCTCCTGCTCCGTGGTGGTGATGCAGCGGGGGTTTTTGCAGCGGACGATGTCCCGGATCTGCTCCGGCAGGGTGGGGTGATATTTCCGCAGGCAGCGCTCGTTCTGAATGATGTCGATGGTGATGTCCGGGTCGATGTAGCCCAGCACGTTTAAGTCTACGTCCAGCTCCCCGTCTATTTTGATGATGTCCTTTTTGCCCATCTGGTGACTGACCACGTTTTTCATCAGGGCCACGGGGCAGTCCAGGTTTTCCAGCCCCAGGAAGCGGTATATCTCCATGCCCTGACCGGCCTTGATGTGGTCGATGACGATGCCGTTTTTGATCGCGTCTACGTTCATAGTGTCCCTGCCTCCTTCAGCAGCATGAGAATAAGGGCCATGCGGGCAAATTTGCCGTTGGCTACCTGCTTGAAATAGCAGGCCCGGGGGTCTGCGTCCACCGCGAGGGAGATCTCGTTCACCCTGGGCAGGGGGTGGAGGATGATCATGTCCTGCCGGGCGGAGGTCAGCCGCTCCGGGGTCAGGATGTAGCTGTCCTTCAGGCGCAGGTAGTCCTCCTCGTTGAAAAACCGCTCCCGCTGCACCCGGGTCATGTACAGCGCGTCCAGCTCCGGCAGGGAGCCTTCCAGGTCGGTGGTCTGGACATAGGGGATGCCCTGGGCCTCTAAGATGTCCTTTTTCACATAGCTGGGGAGCTTCAGCTCCTCCGGGGAGATGAGGACGAACCGGGTGCCGGGGTAGCGGCTCATGGCCTCCAGGAGGGAGTGGACGGTGCGGCCAAATTTCAGGTCGCCGCAGACCCCGATGGTCAGTCCGTCCAGATGGCCCTTCTCCCGCTGGATGGTCAGCAGGTCTGTCAGCGTCTGGGTGGGGTGGTTGTGGCCGCCGTCCCCGGCGTTTATCACCGGCACGGAGGCGTTCACGCTGGCCACATAGGGCGCGCCCTCCTTGGGGTGGCGCATGGCGATAATGTCGGCGTAGCAGCTCACGGTCTTGGCCGTGTCCGCCACGCTCTCCCCCTTGGCGGCGGAGCTGGAATTGCCGTCAGATACGGACAGCACGTTCCCCCCCAGGTCGTACATGGCCGCCTCAAAGCTGAGCCGCGTCCGGGTGGACGGCTCAAAGAACAGCGTGGCCAGCTTCTTGCCGCGGCACACCTCCCCGTACTGCTTGGGGTGGGCGATAATGTCGCTGGCCGTGGCGTTCAGGGCGGCGATCTCCTCCACGGACAGATCCCCGATGCGGATAACACTTCTCATTGCTCCTTTGTCCCTCCTATCCAGCTCTCGTCGCTGGGGTTATCCCGGAAGGCCAGCACCTGGGCCGCCTCCCGGTCTGTGATATAGCCTGCCTCCACCCCGGCGGCGGCTACCGCGTCCAGGTTTGTCAGGCTTATGTTTTGAAGTCCGGCCTTTTCCAGCCGCTCCAGCCCCGCCTTCATGCCGTAGGTGAAGATGCTGGCAACGCCCAGCACCTCCGCCCCCGCCTCCCGGAGGGCCTGGGCCGTCTCAATGCAGCTTCCGGCGGTGGAGACGAGATCCTCTATGACCACCACCTTCTGCCCCGGCTCCAGGCGGCCCTCGATGCGGTTTTGCCGCCCGTGATCCTTGGCCCCGGAGCGGACGTAGCCCATGGGAAGGCCCAGAATATGCCCCGCAATGGCGGCGTGGGCAATGCCCGCCGTGGCGGTACCCATCAGTACCTCCGCCGTGGGGTAGGCGGATTTCACCGTGTCCGCCAGGGCGTTTTCCACCAGATCCCGCACGGCGGGGGCGGTCAGGATCAGCCGGTTGTCGCAGTAGATGGGGCTTTTGATGCCGCTGGCCCAGGTGAACGGCTCCCCTGGCCGGAGAAACACGGCCCGGATGGAGAGCAGGGCCTTGGCAACTTGCTTGTCTGTCGTGTCCATAGTGCCTCCTGTAGGATGATTATTCATTAGTATTATCGGTTAAAAATTCGCGCAGGCATTTTTCATAGGCGGCCAGCGGGTCGGGGGCCTGGGTGATGGGGCGGCCCACCACGATGTAGTCTGAGCCAAGAGCCCTGGCCCTGGCGGGGGTGGTGACGCGCTGCTGGTCGTCCCCGGCGGCCCCGGCAAAGCGAACGCCCGGCGTGACGGTGAGAAAGCCCGCCCCGCAGGCGGCGTGGATGGTTCCCGCCTCCAGGGGGGAGCAGACCACCCCGTCCAGCCCCGCCGATTTGGCTGTGCGGGCATAGGCGGTCACGACCTCCTCCATGGGCCGGGGGATGAGAAGCTCCTTTTCCAGCCGCTCCTGGCTGGTGGAGGTGAGCTGGGTCACGGCGATCAGCAGAGGCCGCTGGCCGCCGCCCCTGGAAAGTCCCTCCATGGCCGCCTCCATCATGGCGGAGCCGCCCGCCGCGTGGAGGTTTATCATATCCGCCCCCAGGCGGGACAGCACCTCCATGGCCCGGCCCACGGTGCTGGGGATGTCGTGGAGCTTCAAGTCCAGAAAGACCGGGTGGCCCCTGTCCTTGAGCCGCTTTACAATGTCCGGCCCCTGGGCATAGAAAAGCTCCATGCCGATCTTTACATAGGGCCTGGCCCGGCCCTGGAACCTGTCCAGAAAGGCCATGGTCTCCTCCCCGGAGGGGAAGTCGCAGGCGATAATAACGTCCTTTGCCATGTCAGTGCGCGCCTCCTATGATATCCGTAAGATTTTGTATTCCATATTTTTCCATTGCCTCCGGCAGGGCGGCGATAATGTCCCGGCAGGCATAGGGGTTTACGAGATTCGCGGCCCCGATCTCCACCGCCGTGGCCCCGGCCAGCAGCATTTCCAGCACGTCCTCGGCGGAGGATATGCCGCCCACGCCCACGATGGGGATGCTGACCGCCTCATAGACGGCGTACACCATTCGCAGGGCCACGGAGAACACCGCCGGGCCGGAGAGACCGCCGGTGGTGTTGGCCAGCAGGGGCCGCTTGCGTTTCAGGTCTATCCGCATACCCAGCAGGGTGTTAATAAGGCTCACGCCGTCCGCCCCCGCCTCCTCGCAGGCTCTCGCAATGGCGGCGATATCCGTCACGTTGGGGGAGAGCTTCATAATGACCGGCTTTGTGGTCACGGCCTTCACGGCCCGCACCACCTGGGCGGCCAGGGCGGGGTCGGCCCCGAAGCTCATGCCGCCCCCGTGGACGTTGGGGCAGCTAATGTTTACCTCCAGCCAGCCCACCTGGGGCTGGGCGTCCAGCAGGCGGCAGGTCTCGGCGTATTCCTCGATGGAAAAGCCGCTGACGTTTGCCATCACAGGCTTGTGAAACACCTGGGCCAGCCTTGGCAGCTCCTGGTTTATGACCGCCTCCACGCCGGGGTTTTGCAGGCCCACGGCGTTTAACATCCCCTGGGCGCACTCCGCAATGCGGGGCTGGGGATTGCCCGTCCGGGCCTGGCTGGTGGTACCCTTGAAGCTGAAGGAGCCGAGGCAGTTAATGTCATACAGCTCCGCGAACTCGTACCCATAGCCAAAGGTTCCACTGGCGGCCAGAACCGGGTTATCCAGTCCCACGCCGCATAGATTGACGGCTGTGTTTACCATAAAAGCTCCTCCCTGTCAAAGACCGGCCCCTCCCGGCAGACGCGCCTGGGGCCGGAGCGGGTCTCGATGGTGCAGCCCATGCAGGCCCCGAAGCCGCAGCCCATTCGGGCCTCCAGGCTGTATTGCCCGCCGGTGCGGGCCAGGGCGTCAATGCCCCGCAGCATGGCCGTGGGGCCGCAGGCGTAAAGATAGGTGTAGTCGTCCAGGCCGGCCATGGCGTCTGTCACCAGACCCCTTTGCCCCCCGCTGCCGTCGGCGGTGCAGAGGACAGGGGCCAGGCCCAGGGCCTCAAATTTGTCCAGGTAAAAGATGTCCGCCGCCCGGTTGAAGCCCAAAATCACGGCGGGACGCTTCCCCTCCGCCAGCAATGTGCGGCACAGGCCGTATATGGGCGGCAGGCCCACGCCCCCCGCCACCAGCAGGGGGGCCGGGCCGCTTTTGGCGGTGTCGAACCCCTTGCCCAGGCCGGTGAGAACGTCCAGCCTGTCCCCGGGCCGGAGGGCGGTCATCCCGGCGGTGCCGCTGCCCAATATTTTATATAGTATCGTGACCCGCTCCGCCTCATAGCTGCACACGGAGATGGGCCGCCGGAGGAATTTCCCTTCCAGCCGGAGGTTCAGAAACTGCCCCGGCCCGGTGAAGGCCGAGCAGTCCCCCAAAAGGGTCATCTCATATACGTCCCCGGTCAGGGGGCGGTTTTCCCCGATGGTAAAAATTCCCTGCTTCACTGCCCTGCCTCCTTTATGAGCATGGGGTCTATGTATACCTCCCGGCCCTGGCAGACCGTCATCAGGCACCGGCCCCGGACAGGAACCCCCTCAAAGGGGGTGGCCCGGCCCAGGGAGGCAAATTCCTCCGGGTCAATGCGCCAGGTGTGGGCCAGGTCGAACAGGGCAAAGCCCGGGTCGCCTGTAAGGCCGAACCTGGCCCGGGGGGCGTCGCTCATCAGGGCTGCCAGCCTTTCCAGGGGCAGAATGCCCGTCTCCACCAGGCCGGTGTAGAGGACGGGAAAGGCGCATTCCAGCCCCACCACGCCCATGGGGCTGTCCTTCAGGCCTCGGCTCTTTTCCTCCCGGCTGTGGGGGGCGTGGTCGGTGGCGATCATGTCGATGGTGCCGTCCAGCAGCCCCGCAAGCAACGCCTGCCTGTCCTCCACGCCGCGGAGCGGGGGATTCATTTTAAACCGCCCATCCTCCTGGAGCATGGAGTCGTCCAGCAGCAGATAGTGGGGGGCCGTCTCGCAGGTGATGTTCACCCCCTGGCTCTTGGCGTGGCGGATGATCTCCACGCTCTCCTTGGTGGAGACGTGGCAGACATGGTAGGCGCAGCCGGTCTTTTTCGCCAGGGCCGCGTCCCGCCGGATGGGGCCGTATTCACTCTCGGAGCATATGCCCCGGTGGCCGTGGGCGGCGGCATAGGCCCCGTCGTGAATGTAGCCGCTGTTTAGAAGGGAATTGTCCTCGCAGTGGGCGGCGATGATCTTCCCCAGGGCCTTGGCCTTCTCCATGGCCTTTTCCATCATGGCCGGGTTCTGCACCCCTTTCCCGTCGTCGGAGAAGGCGGCCACATAGGGGGCCCTGGCCTCCATGTCCGCCAGCTCCTGCCCCGCCTCCCCTTTGGTGATGGCCCCGTAGGGGAGGGTGGGGATGACCGCGTCCCGCCGGATGACAGAAAGCTCCTGCTCCAGGGTTTCCAGGCTGTCCGGCACAGGGTTCAGGTTCGGCATGGGGCATACCGCCGTGTAGCCGCCTCTCGCCGCCGCCATGGTGCCGGTGCGTATGGTCTCCTTGTAGGAAAAACCC
The DNA here is from genome assembly GCA_021200935.1 of Oscillospiraceae bacterium. Classification (GTDB taxonomy): domain Bacteria; phylum Bacillota; class Clostridia; order Oscillospirales; family Oscillospiraceae; genus CAJOIG01. Next base: position 1,290 of record JAJQFY010000226.1, on the reverse strand, counting down.
GGCTCCCGCAGATGTACATGAACATCTGCCAAGCCGGGCAATATGCAAATAAAACGGCCATCCACCGCTGTCACGCTCTCAGGAGCGGGGCCAGCGGGGAAAAACAGCTCTCCGTCCCGGATGAAAACGTCGCACCGGGAAAAGGAACCCTGTCGGTATATGCGGGTATTTTTCAGATAAAGCTTCATGCTGCCGCCTCCCAACGCAAAAAAGAACCCTGTCCGCGACAAGGCCCAGCCCGCCTGTGAATACAGGTTCTCATTATCCGCCTTGCCGATGGCCGCCCATCGAATTTCAAGTGCTTGGGGTATTATGACACAAAACCCCGCCCCGCGTCAATACCCGGCGGGGATAAAATTTATGCGCGTCCCCGATCAAAAGCCCTGGGGCCTGCCATGGCCGCCGGGCGGGAAATTTTCCCCGCGCTCGTGAAAATGATAAAAAAGGGAAAAAAGACATTGGTGAAATTGTGCATTTTTGAAAAAAAGTATTGCCAAATCAAGGGAACAGGGAGTATAATAACGGGTACCAGCGAAAGAAATAATTGTTTAACAAAGCGTCTCACAGGACGCGGCAGAGAAGGGGGAAGCCTGTTTTGGAGCAGAAAAGCCCATTCATAGAGCTGGAGGACATCGTGAAGGTATTTCCCGGCGTCCGGGCGCTGGACGGCGTCTCGTTCGACATCCAGGAGGGCGAGGTTCACGCCCTGTGCGGGGAAAACGGCGCGGGAAAATCCACCCTGATTAAGGTAATGACCGGCGCCCACGAGCGGGACGGCGGGGATTACCGCATCGACGGCCAGTCCGTTCATTTCAAGTCCACCACCGAGGCTATTGAGGCCGGTATATCCTGCGTGTATCAGGAGCTTTCCATCGCGCCTCAGTTGGATGTGGCGCACAACCTGTTTATCGGCCAGCTCCCCCTGAAAAAGGGGCTGGTGGATCATAAGACCCTTTACAGCGAGACGCAGCGCGTTCTGGATCAGCTCGATATGCCCATATCTCCCAAGGATATTGCGGGCGACCTGTCCGTGGGGCAGCAGCAGATGATCGAAATTGGCCGCGCTCTGATCCGAAACGCCCGGTGCATCATTCTGGACGAGCCGACCTCCTCCCTTTCCGAAAAGGAGACGGAGACCCTGTTCCAAATCGTGCGGGAGCTGAAAAACGAGCATGGCATCGCCATCGTCTACATCAGCCACAAGCTGGACGAGGTCATGGAGCTGTCCGACCGCATCACCGTTATCCGGGACGGGGAGAACATCTGCACCATGAAAACCGGGGAAACCAC